>JAJRXN010000112.1 GCA_024276295.1 Acidobacteriota bacterium | reverse complement strand
CGATGCGATCTTTCAGTGGGGAGCCGAAGAGTCTGCTCCGCATCTCCCCCGCGATCTCGCGTGCCGTCCTGACACTGTTCCTGTCGCCGATCCGGACGGGGATCGCGCCGGCGGCGCCGACGAGCAGCAACGCCGGTCCCCGCGCCGGAGAGCCGGAGAACTGGAAGTCGTGATTACCGGAGAAAACAGAACGCGCGGTCCGTCAGGACGAGATCGCCTATCCTCGTGTTCAGTGGCGTGTGCCGATGGGGCGCGTCATGGAACACCAGCAGGATCCGATCCCGGAGCCTGCCGGCGCCGCAGTGTGTCCGTGCTTCGTCCATTTCCAGGTCCGTTCAGTGGATCTCGGCTTTCCGCGGCCGCCCGGTCCATCCGCCGGGAGGCGGGCTCGTGTGGCGAGACGGGAAGAACTGCCCGGATGCGCGTTCGAGCAGGCTGGTGGCCGGGGGGGCGGTCCATTCGCTGCGAATGAAATACTCTTCGAACAGCCGTCGTGCCTGTTCCTGCCCCCGGGCGTGACCACGACGGATCGGGTCCGGGTCTTCGGGTCGTGGATCCAGTTCTTCTCGAACAGCAGGCGGGGCACGTCCCAGTCGAGCCCCTTCCACGCGCGGACGTGACCGGAGGGGGCGAGGAAAGCAAGGTACATCGGTGAGATCGTGACCTCGGCGAGCTGCATCGGCGTCGCAGTTTTCGCACAGTGCCACGGTTCGTGCATCCTCGGCGTGTCCCGCCGGCGCGCGACGACACGGCCGGCCGGACCCGATCATGCAGGTTGCCCGTGCATTCTCGCGCGGGCTCCCGCGGCCCATCAATCGCTGGTATTCGTGGCGGGTCGGTGGTATCCGTGCGACATGCCGCACCTCGAGCTGGACGCCGCGGAGGCAAGCCGTCAACTCCGATGCCGTCTCGCGCTCCAGGCGAGGGGCCCGGGCGGCACACCGCGGTGTGGTAACGTGTCGCAAGGTGCCAGGATGGGGGGGCCGGGATGGCCTACATCGAGTATTTCGAGACTCCCGTGCGCCACGAAGACGGATGGTGTTCGGACGACGCGTGTCCGTGCGATGACACGCCGATTCCTCGCGGAACAGGCTACCTGTACGTCGGCAAGGAAGCCGTCGAGTTCCGGGCCGATGCCCGGTCGATGGATGCGCTCGCGGAGAAGATCCGGAGGATGGAGCAGGCGTTCGAGAAGAGCGTCGTTCTGCATCCTTCCGTGGCCGGCGGCGTCCTGATCTGCGAGCAGGCCGCGCGCCGCCGCGGGCTCGATCTGCGGGTCGCCGCGCGCGATGCAGCGTACTGGTGGAAGACCGGCCTCGTTCCGCTGCGGCCGACACCTCGTGACAGCGCGTTCGTCGAGGTCGAGCAGACCGAGACGGGGCTTCCGCGGCGGCCGGCCCGGCGCCGGTGGTGGCGGTTCTGGAGGCGGGCTCCACGGGCCGAGCCGGCGGGCGTGTCCTCCGGGACGGATGCAGCCGCCGAGCCGGGAGTGCGGACCTTCGAAGGGAAGACGCGCCGCTGCCTGAACTGCGGGAGCGAGTTCGAGGACGAGGCGATGGAGTGCTCCGCCTGCGGCTCGAGCCGCTTCGTCTGGGAATAGCGCCGCTCGGTTGCGGCCCTGCCACGCCGGGAGGACGTGATGCTGTCCTTGCGTGTCGTTCTCGTGGTCCTGCTGCTGCTCCCCGTGACGCTGTTCCTGGCAGCGAGACTGGTCGCCCCGCGCCGGGCATGGACGATCGCCGGAGCGACGCTCGGCGCGGTGGTGTTTCCGGCGAGCCGCCTGCTGGTCGTCGGGTTCGGGCTGTTCTACCAGCTCCATCACTTGGCCTCGCGGCCGGCAGCGTGGATGCGCGCGCCCGGCAGCGGCTCGTCGCTGTTGCAGGAGGTGCTCGTCAACGGCCTCGTCTGGGGCGTCGTGCTCGCGCTCGGCGGGCATCTGCTCGACAGGGCCTTCGGGCGCAAGTCCGACTACAGCCAGTTCGCCTCGGTTGCCGAGAAGCTCGCGGGGCTGGGCCTCGAGCCGGCGTCGGTCTGGTCGGCGCAGGGGCTCGATGCATACCATCGGGCGATGCTCCCGCTCGACGAGGCGGACGAGATGCTGGCGCGCGAGCTGTCACGGGCCAGCCACGGGAAGGACCGGGAGAAGGTGCGCGAGATCGGCCGCCGGCTCGACGACGAGGGCGGGATCGAGAAGATGAAGCTCGTGTGCTATCGCGTGCGGCACATCGGGGGCGACGATCGCTGGCTCGAGATGGTCTGGAGCGGGATCGGGGAGTGGATGGGGTAGAAGGGGGTCGACGCTTCGCCCCGGTGGAGATCGCGGAATTGACGTGTCCGCATGCCCGGACCTAGGTATCCAGAGTCGGCGACAGGTGCGCAGACAACCCGGGGGGCGGCGTGACGCGTCGGGCGGCGCGAAGGGGTGCGGCGAGATGGATCGGGTCCGGCAGGATGGGGCGGAGGCGGGCACGGAGGCCGGCCGGTCGACCAGGCTGAAGCGGCAGGTCACCCTGCTCGGGCTGGTGATCCTGATCGGCTCCGGGTACTTCCTGGTCGATCATCTCGTCATCGTGTTCGACCGTACGAGGACGGCGGCGACCGTCGTCAAGGTCAAGCCGATCAGGCTGCGGGCCGGGGAGAAGACGCGCTCGTACATCCCGACGGTCGAGTTCCGGACCGGGGCGGGGAAGACCGTCCGCGTCTCGACCGGACAGGGCTCGTCGCAGTTCGACTTCGATGTCGGCGACGAGGTCACGGTCTACTACGACGAGGAGAACCCGCGGAGGTTCTACCTCGCTGTCTTTCCCATGATGTGGGGGCTGCCGATCTTCGGGGTGGCGTGCGGTCTGCTGATCCTGCGGAGCGCGTGCAGGCTCTGACGGCGGGGTCCGGACGGCCAACGTGCGGTATCGTGTCGCCTCTTCTCATGGAGGAACGCGATGGCCAGGCTGATCCCGGAACGGTTCAACCTCGAGGACCCGGAAGCGGTGGCGTTCTGCACCGGGTGCGGCGCGCCGTTCGCGCGGCTCGTCGAGGCGTGCGTCACCTGCGGATCGGAGGAGATCCTGCCGCGCGACGAGCTGCTCGTGCGGCTCGAGGCGCAGCAGGACGAGAGCCGCGCGCTCGCCGAGCCGGTGGAGCTGATCGCCCTGCCGACGGAAGCCGAGGCGGAGCCGGTGCGCGCGGCCCTCGAGGCGGCCGGGATCCGCTGGACCGAGCAGCCAGACGTCGCCGACGGTCGGCTGTTCGCCCCGGCCGAGCCCGCGCTGCGGTTCTTCGTCGAGACGCGCGATCTCGAACGGGCCGAGGCGGCACTCGACGAAACGGCCCCGCCGGACCTGTAGCGGCGCCCCTTGGGGCGCCGGTCTTGGATGACGGGCTTCCAAGGCGGAATCGGCGGGGCAAGCCCGCTGCGCGTGCGCGTGGGCGTGCGAGCACAAGGCGGAATCGGCGGGGCAAGCCCCGCCGCTACGGGCGCCGATTCTGGTCTCGGAGAGCGAAAGGAAAGGGACGGGCCGCGGCCCGTCCCTCTCGTGAATCCGGACGAATCCGGTCGGATCAGAAGTCCATGCCGGGCGAGCCCATGCCGCCGCCACCGGCTTCCTTCTTCTCCTCCGGGATCTCGGAGATCAGCGCCTCGGTGGTCAGCATCAGGCCGGCCACGGAGGCCGCGTTCTGCAGCGCGATCCGCACGACCTTGGTCGGATCGATCACGCCGCGGTCGATCAGGTCGCAGTACTCGTCGGTCCGCGCATCGAAGCCCTTGGTGATCGGTTCGAGGTGGCGCACCTCGTTGACCACGACCGAGCCCTCGTAGCCCGCGTTCTGGGCGATCTGACGCAGCGGCTCCTCCAGCGCCCGGCGGATGATGTTGATGCCGAGCCTGAAGTCGTCGTTGGCGCCCTTCCAGCGCTGGTTGTCGAGCTTGCTCTGCGCGCGCAGCAGCGCCACGCCGCCGCCGGGGACGATCCCCTCCTCGACCGCCGCCTTCGTCGCGTGCATCGCGTCCTCGACGCGGGCCTTCTTCTCCCGCATCTCGGTCTCGGTGGCCGCGCCGACCTTGATCACCGCGACGCCGCCGACCAGCTTGGCCAGCCGCTCCTGCAGCTTCTCGCGGTCGTAGTCGGAGGTCGTCTCCTCGATCTGGGTGCGGATCTGGTTGACCCGGCCCTCGATGTCGGACGACTTGCCCTTGCCCTCGACGATCGTGGTGTCGTCCTTGTCGATCACGACCTTCTTGGCCTGGCCGAGATCGCTGATCTGGATGTTCTCGAGCTTGATGCCGAGGTCCTCCGAGATCATCTGGCCGCCGGTCAGGATCGCGATGTCCTGCAGCATCGCCTTGCGACGATCACCGAAGCCCGGGGCCTTGACGGCGCAGACCTGCAGCGTGCCGCGCAGCTTGTTGACGACCAGCGTCGCCAGCGCCTCGCCCTCGACGTCCTCGGCGATGATCAGCAGCGGCCGGCTCGAGCGCGCGACGTTCTCGAGGACCGGGAGCAGGTCCTTCATGCTCGAGATCTTCTTCTCGTGGATCAGGATGTACGGATTCTCGAGCACGCATTCCATGCGCTCGGCGTCGGTGACGAAGTACGGCGAGAGATAGCCGCGGTCGAACTGCATCCCCTCGACGACATCGAGGCTCGTCTCGAGGCCCTTGGCCTCCTCGACCGTGATCACGCCGTCCTTGCCGACCTTCTTCATCGCCTCGGCGATGATCTTGCCGATGCTCTCGTCATTGTTGGCCGAGATGGCGCCGACCTGGGCGATCATCTTGCCTTCGACCGGCTTGGACATCTCCTTGAGGTGGTCGACGACGACGTTGGTCGCGGCCTCGATGCCCCGCTTGAGGTCCATCGGGTTCGCGCCGGCGGTCACCGACTTGACGCCCTCGCGGAAGATCGCCTGGGCGAGCACCGCGGCGGTCGTGGTGCCGTCACCGGCGACGTCCGAGGTCTTCGAGGAGACCTCGCGCACCATCTGGCAGCCGATGTTCTCCCACGGATCCTCGAACTCGAGTTCCTTGGCCACGGTCACGCCGTCCTTGGTGGACAGCGGCGAGCCGAACTTCTTCTCGATCACGACGTTGCGACCGCGCGGGCCCAGGGTCACCTTCACCGCGTCGGCCAGCTTGTTGACGCCGCGCAGCAGGGCCTGCCGGCAGTCCTCAGCGTAAACGACCTTCTTTGCAGCCATCTTCTTCTATCTCCTCGTGGTTCCAGTGCGCTCCGGAACCGGGAACTCAGCCCACGATCCCGAGGATCTCGTCCTCGCGGAGCACGACGTACTCGTCACCGTCGAACTTGACCTCGGTGCCCGAGTACTTGCCGAACAGGATCCGGTCGCCCGCCTTGACCTCGAGCTTGTGGACCTTGCCCTCGTCATCCCGCTTGCCGCTGCCGACGGCGACGACCTCGCCCTCCTGGGGCTTCTCCTTGGCGGTGTCGGGAATGATGATCCCGCCCTTGGTCGTCTCCATCTCGTCGATGCGCTTGACCAGGACGCGATCGTGGAGCGGACGGAACTTCACCTTGCCCATCGTCTGACTCCCCGCGGGTGTTTCCCGCATAAACTCATGAAAAACAGTAACTTGTGGTTCTTTCCGCACGGGGCCGCATGGCGTGCTTCCCGCGCGCCCCGTCTCTCTAAGATCGCCCCGGGGGGCTGTCAAGACGGCCGGTCGGGTTTCGGCGGGCGGCGGCCCGGCGGGGGGCGCGTTGCGGACGGTCCGGTCATGGCCGAATCTTCTACAGGAGGCGCCGGTGCTCTTGCGGGAGTCGCCGGCAGGATGACAGCCGATGGCCGAACCGACCCGCTCGATCGTCTCGTTCGATTCGAAGGACCTGATCGATCGCCTCGTGCGGGCGGCCGAACGCCTCGGCCTCGGCCCGGTCGAGCGGCGCGAGATCGAGCACCTCGTCCGTGTGGTCACCCGCTGTTCGGCCCTGCTCGAGGACGTCTACACCAACGAACGCCTGCAGGCGATCCTCGTCGAGGATCCGCGCCGGCTGACTCGTCTGCTGACCGCCCCCTGGCTTCCGCCGTTCGAGCCGGGCACGGTTCCGCCGACGCTGGCGCGGCTCCGTCGCCTGCCGGGTCAGGCGCGCGAGGTCGGCGACCAGGCGCTGTTCGATCTGGCGATTTCAGGACGTGACGCCGTGCGCGGCATCTCGCTCGAGGCGCTCGGCCCGCGAGCCTACCGCCTGGCGGCCGACCTGCTCGAACTGCTGGCCGCCGACGCACGGCTGCGCGAGCACTTCCGCGGCAGCCGGACCGCCGGCCGGCCGGCGCGGATCGAGGACGAGGTCGACTTCCTCCGACGCTGTTCCGACCGCTTCAGCCTGTACGCCCGCGTGCTGCGAACCGCCGGGGAGACCAGCGACGGGTCGGACGAGACCGCGCGTTCGACGCTGCTGGTCCCGGCGCCATCATCCGGCGCGGCGCCGGTACCGGCGAGACCGGTCGCCGAGGAGGCCGCGGTCGGCGGACCCGACGCGCCCGAGGTCGAGCCGGAGCCGGCCGCCGCGCCCGCCGGCCTGTTCGGCGGCGCCGAGGACGAGCAGCGGCTGATCGCCGCCTATGAGCGCTTGCTGCTGTTCGCCAGCCTCGACCTCAAGACGATCCGCAAGGAGCTGGAGGCGACCGTCGTCGACCAGCAGGAGGCCGTGGCGACGCTGCTCGACGACTTCGCGCTGTTCGCCGTCGGCACACAGCACCTCAGCCGCCCGGCGAGCTACTTCCTGGTCGGCCCGACGGGCGTCGGCAAGAACTACCTCGTCGAGACGCTGTGCCGCGTGTTCGAGAAGCACTGGGGGATCCGCATTCCGCTGCTGACGATCGAGGGGCCGAACTACACCTACCCGTCGGACATCAACGAGCTGCGCGGGGCGACGCGCGGGTTCATCCGCTCCGACGAGCCGGGGTTGCTCTCGGAGTTCCACAAGGAGGCCTCGCAGACGCCGCTGTCGGTGATCCTGGTCGACGAGGTCGAGAAGGCGCACCCGCAGCTCCGCAAGTTCTTCCTGTCGATCCTAGACCGGGGCACGACGACCGATGCCCACGGCCAGGAACTCGACTTCTCCGGCTCGCTGATCTTCTTCACGTCCAACATCGGCCATGCCGACCGCCGGCCGGACCAGAAGCCGATCGGCTTCGGGGGCGACGAGGCGGCGAGGGACGTCTATCACGCCGAGCTGTCGCAGGCGCTCAAGCGGACGCTCTCGCCGGAGTTCATCAACCGCGTCAAGCTGGTGCGTTTCAGGCACCTGCCGCGCGAGTCGGCGGACCGGATCCTGAGGCTCGAGTTCGAGAAGATCGCGGCCCGCTATCGCCGTCTGCACGGGATCGAGATCGTCCTGACCACGGCGGGGCGCGAGGCGCTGCTCGATCAGGGCTACTCGCTCGAGTACGGGGCACGGCACATCGCCTCGGTGCTGCACCGGACCTGCAACGTCGAGATCGGCAAGATGCTGCGCCGCGACGAAGGCGGGCAGGCCCGCGACCCGCGCCCCCTGCTCGACCTGGTGCGCGACTATCGGGCGGGACAGCGGCCGCTCGAGATGGCCGAACTCGAGCGCCGGATCGTCGATCAGGCACGGGCGCGCGTGCCGTACCGGCGGATCGTCGTCGATGCCGAAGGCGGCTAGATCGTCTACCGGACCGAGGAGTGAGCCGGTGGCGTCGCCGCTGATCGACGCCCTCGCGCTGCTGCTCGAGCGGACGTACGACGCCGGGATCTCGGTCCGCCCGCTCGGGCGGTTCGTCGTCGGTGACGAAGGACACCAGCGGCTGCTGGCGCGGTACGCGGTGCACGAGACGGTCGGCGCGGCCTCGGCCCGGCTGCTGCTGCGACCGCTCGGGGTGGAGACCGGCGCATGGGCCGCGGCGCTGTATCTGCCGGACGCGATCGTCGCGCTGCTCGAGCGGCACGATCCGCGGCGCCGGCTCGATGCCGGCAACGTCGACGCGTTCTTCACGCTGATCGAGGAGATCGACCATCTGGTGACGTTCGCCGATCGTGCCGGCCGACCGGGAGGCGAGGTGTCGCTGCTCGAACTCGAGTGGCATGCCGGAGTGAGCAAGTACCTCGTCGGGGCGCACTTCCTCGCGCGGCTCGCCGCGCGCGGTCGGTTGACCGCCGGCCAGCGGGCGTTTCTCGAGCATCATCTGTTCGACAAGCATGACTACCGGGACGTTCCCGCAGAGGTCCGCGGGCGCTACCGCGAAGCGGACCGGCTGGCGCACCGTTTCCTGCGCGACCTCCATGGCCGGCGACCGGCCGACCGCGTCCGCCGGCTGCGCCGCTTCCATCACGCGGGGCATCACGAGAAGCTGCGCTCGTTCGCCTGCTGATCGTCGCTAGAATGATGGCGGGAGGACCGCCATGCCCCCGAGGTTCGGTGCACACATGTCGATCGCCGGCGGGGTCGACCGCGGCGTCGCGCGGGCGGTCGCCGTCGGCTGCGAGGCGCTGCAGGTCTTCACGAAGAGTTCCAACCAGTGGAGGGCACGCCCGCTGCGGGACGACGAGGTGGCGGCGTTCCGGGAGGGCGTGCGACGAGAGCAGCTCGCCCCGGTGATCGCCCATGACTCGTACCTGATCAACGTCGGCTCGCCGAAGCCGGAACTCTGGAAGAAGTCGCTCGAGGCGCTGGTCGAGGAGTACGCCCGCTGCGAGACGCTCGGCATCGCGTACCTCGTCATGCACCCGGGTTCGCATGTCGGTTCCGGCGAGGAGGCGTCGATCGAACGGATCGCCACCGCGCTCGACGACCTGCTGGCGCGGTTCCCGCGGGCGAAGACGACGATCCTGCTGGAGAACACGGCGGGGCAGGGAACGAACATCGGCTGGCGGTTCGAGCACCTGGCGGAGATCCGGCGTCGCGTGCGGGCGCGGCGCCGCATCGGCTACTGCATCGACAGCCAGCATTCGTTCGCCGCCGGGTGGAATCTGGCGACGCCCGACGGCTACGAGGCGTGGGGCGAGGCGCTCGAGCGGATTCTCGGGCTCGAGCGGATCCGCGTCCTGCACCTCAACGACTCGAAGCCGGAGTGCGGTTCGCGCGTCGACCGCCACGAGCACATCGGCCGCGGGCGGATCGGCCTCGGCGGCTTCCTGCGCCTCGTCAACGACCGGCGCTTCGACGGGATGCCGGCGGTGATCGAGACCGAGAAGGGAGACGACTGCGCCGAGGACTTCGAGAACCTCGCTGTGCTGCACGCGCTGGTCGGCCGCCGGCGCGTTCCGACGGCGGCGCAGGTCGAGAAGGTCCGTGCGCGGGCGCGCGAGCAGGCGGCGCGGCGCGCCGGCGACCTCGACGCGATTCGCCGCGGCCGGACCTCGTGACGGCCAGTCCGGCCTGCATCCGCGACACCCCATGATCAATGCGCGCACGCGCAGCGGGCTTGCCCCGCCGGTTTCAGATAGAGGCGCTCCCATGCGGAATCGGCGCCCGTAGCGGCGGGGCTTGCCCCGCCGATTCCGGATAGAGGCGTTCCAATGCGGAATCGGCGCCCGTAGCGGCGGGGCTTGCCCCGCCGATTCCGCATGGAGGGGTTCCCCTGCAGAATCGGCGCCCCAAGGGGCGCCGCTACGCCCCGCCGATTCTCGATGGAGGGGTTCCCCTGCAGAATCGGCGCCCCAAGGGGCGCCGCTACGGCCCCGCCGATTCCGCATGGAGGGGTTCCCCTGCAGAATCGGCGCCTCAATGGGCGCCGCTACAGGCCGAGCTGCCAGGCGAGGAAGGTCAACAGCTCCGTCGTGTCCTCGATCTGCTGCGAGAGCGGCGTGCCGCCGGCGTGCCCCTCGTCCTCGTGGTAGCGCAGCATCACCGGCCGGCGCAGGGCGCTCTTCGCCTGCAGCAGCGCGGCCATCTTGCGCGCGTGCAGAGGCGCGACCCGCGTGTCGCCGTCGCCGGTGACGAACAGTACCGCCGGGTAGTCCACCCCGTCCGCGACGTTGTGATACGGCGAGTAGGCGCGCAGCCACGCGAACTGCTGCGGATCGTCGGCCGAGCCGTACTCCGGGACCCAGTAGCGCGCGACCAGGAACCGGTGGTAGCGCAGCATGTCGAGCAGCGGATAGGCGCAGACGACCGCCTGGAACAGGTCCGGTCGCTGGGTCAGCGCGGCGCCGACGAGCAGGCCGCCGTTGCTGCCGCCGTAGATCGCGAGCCGGCGTGGATTCGTGTATCCGTGCTCGATCAGCCACTCGGCCGCGGCGATGAAGTCGTCGAACGTGTTCTGCTTGCGCTCCAGCATCCCCGCCTGGTGCCACGGCTCGCCGAACTCGCCGCCGCCGCGCAGGTTGGCCACCGCGTAGACGCCGCCGGCATCGACGAAAGCCGCGGCGACCGCCGAGAAACGGGGCAGCACGCTGACGCGGAATCCGCCGTAGCCGTAGAGCAGAGTCGGGGCGTCGCCATCCGGCTCGAAGTCCTTGCGGTGGACCAGGAACATCGGCACCTCGGTCCCGTCAGCCGACGTGTAGCGCACCTGTTCGACGGCAAAGGCGTCCGGGTCGACGGGCACGTCCGGGGCGAACCAGAGTTCCTGCCCGCCGGTCTCGATATCGTGGCGGTAGATGCGGGTCGGGATGTGGAACGACGAGAACGTGAAGAACGCCTCGGTCGAATCCCAGTGCCCGCTGATGCCGCCGACGGTGCCGATGGAGTCGAAGGCGATCTCGTCGACCTGGCGTCCGTCGGTGTCGAAGCCGATCACGCGGCTCTGGACGTTCTCGAGGTAGTTGGCGTAGATGCGGCCGCCGACGAGCGAGAACCCCTGCAGCACGGCGTTCTCCCTCTCGGGGATCAGCACCTTCCAGGTGTCGGGCTCCGGGCGGAGCGGGTCGGTGACCAGCACGCGACCGTGGGGAGCCTCCCAGTTCGTCTGCAGATACAGCCTGCCGCCGGCGACACGCCCGGAGAACGTCGCCTCGATCTCGGTACTGGCCGGATACGGTCCCCGGCGCTGCTCGAGGTCGTAGAGCCAGACCTCGGTCTTCCTGCCGGACGAGCCCTCGAGCACGTGGATCACGAGGAAGCGGCCGTCCTCCCCCTCGACGGCGTAGATGATCTTCTCCGGGCCGTAGCCCTCGCCGAACAGCATCTTCGGCTCACCACCGCCGAACGCGCGCAGGAACAGCCGCGGCCCTTCCGGTCCGTGCTCGGTGTAGGCGTACGAGCGGCTGCGCTCGAGCAGCGCGATGCCGAAGTAGCGACGCCGCGGGAGCACGTCGGGCAGATCCTCTCCGGACGCGACGTCCCGGATGCGAATCTCGATCTCGTCCTCGCCGCCTTCGCGGATCGAGTAGGCAACCAGCGAGCCGTCGCTGGAGATGTCCTCGAGCGCGATCGACTTCGAGCCGTCCTCGGAGAACGTCGCGGGGTCGAGCAGCACGCGCTCCTCGCCGTCCCGCCCGGCCCGCACGTACGTCACCGGCTGGTCCTGGTCCGGCGCGCGTCGCGTGTAGAAGTAGCGGCCGCCGCGCTCGGTCGGCACGCCCATCACTTCGACGGCGAGCAGCTTTTCCACCTGGGCGCGGATCGCCTCGCGTCCCGGGCGGTCGCCGAGCAACCTGTCGGTGTACGCGTTCTGCATCGCGATGAAGGCCCGCGTCTCCGGGCTGTCCTGATCCTCGAGCCAGCGGTACGGATCGACGATCTCCGCTCCGTGCAGCGTTTCGGTCACCGGTTCGATCTTCGCTTCCGGAGGAGGCGGAAACGACTCGCCCTGCGGCTGACCGCACCGCGTCAGGGCGATCACGAACAGCATCATCAGCGCGGCCGAGGCCGCGGGGCCGAGGTCCCTCATCGTGGCTCCTTTCGAGAATCCGGGGACGGTGCCTGCCGTCGTCGGACGAAGGACTGTATCAGACAGGCCGGAGCAGGCCGAGGGCCAGTCGCATCAACGGCTGCACTCCGATCCGATGAGCGGCGATTTCCCTGCCGTGAACGGCAAGGAGCCTGTCGAACACCCGCGGATCCCGGGCCAGCGTCGCCAGCGCGCGGGCGCGCAGCGCCGGCCGGGCGGCGAGCGAGAGCACCAGCCGGCACATCAGCCCCGGCAGGCGCACGATCCGCCGGTGTGCCCGGACATAGGGCTCGAGATCCCCGTGCTCGAGGCAGTCGACGAAGGCCGCCGCCTGGTGCAGCGCGACGGAGATGCCCTCGCCGGTGATCGCGTCGACGTAGCCTCCCGCATCGCCGAGCAGCGCCACGCGGTCGCGGACGACGTAGCGCACCCGCTGGCGCAGCGGCCCTGCGCCGCGCGGCCGGCCTACCGGCTCGGCGTCGGCCAGCCGCTCGGCGAGTTGCGGAAAGCGTCCGGCGAGCTGCTCGTCGAACGGCGGCATCGGCGCGCCGTCCGGCACCGTCGAGAGCAGCGCGACGCCGACGAGTTCGTCACCGAGCGGCGTGATGTACGCCTCGCCGCCGGGAGCGAACATCACCTCGACGCGCTCGCTCCAGGGGTGCACGCGGAAGTGCCGGCGCACGCCGAAGCGGACCGACCGCGAGGCCACCTCGCGCGCGAGGCCGAATTCGCGCCGCACGGCCGAGTGCAGACCGTCGGCGGCGGCGACGATCCGCGCCCGGAACGCGCTGCGCCCCGCCAGCACGCGCCCGTCGGGGGTGCACGCGGCGCTCGTGCCCGGCTCGAGCTGCACGCCGGCACGCTCGGCCGCATCCCACATGGCGGCGTGCAACGTCGTGCGGCGCATCCCGAGTCCCGGGTCGGCGGGAAACGTGCCGTCGACGCGCCGCCGGTCGTCCATGAACGTGATGCCGACAAAAGGTCGTGCCTCGAGCCGCGCGGGATCGAGGCCGAGCCGGGAGAGGCACCGGACGCCGTCCGGCATCAGGCCCTCGCCGCAGGCCTTGTCGATCGGCGGCCGGTACCGCTCGAACAGCACGACGCGCGCCCCACGCTGCCGGGCGCCGATCGCCGCCGCAAGCCCCGCGGGTCCGCCGCCGATCACGACCAGGTCGACCTCGAAGACCATGTTCAGCTCCTCGCGGCGCGCGCGAGCGCCTCGTTCTCGACGCGGATCCTGACGCGCAGCAGCATCCCGCCGAGCAGGCCGAAGACCAGCGCCGTCAGCCACGCCGTGTGGACCAGCGGAAGCGCGACGAACTCGAGCATCACGGCGACGTAGTTCGGGTGGCGCGAGAACCGGAACGGCCCGCCGGTCACCGGGGCCAGGCCCGGGATCGTGATCACCCGCGTCGTCCAGCGCCAGGACAGCGTCGCGATCACCCAGCCGCGCAGTCCCATCGCGAGGGCCAGCACGAGCGCCATCGCCGCGGCCAGGGACGGGACGAACGGGCGGTCCAGAGCGAGCACCTCGAGCGGTGCCGCGAACAGGAACGCGGTGTGGAGCGCGACCATCCACGGGTAGTGCCCGCGGCCCGATTCGATGCCGCCGTGGGCGAGGGCGATCCGCGTGTTGCGGCGCGCCAGGGCCAGTTCGGCGAGCCGTTCGGCGGCGACCAGCCCGACCAGGCCGCAGAACAGCAGCCGGGAATCGATGCCGTCGATCACCATCGCAGCAGGACCAGCTCGGAGCAGAACGCCGGCCCCATCGCCAGCATCAGGCCCCAGCTCCCGGCGGGAGGGCGCCGGTGCGCGATCGTCTCCTCGAGCACCAGCAGCACCGACGCCGACGAGAGATTGCCGACCCGTGCGAGGCTGTTCCAGGTCACTTCCAGCTCGCCGTTCCTCAGCTCGAGGGCGTCTTCCATCGCCTCGAGCACCTTCGGTCCTCCGGGATGGCAGACCCACGAGGAGACGTCGGCCAGCGACAGCCCGTGGTCGGCGAGGAACCGGTCGACGTCGCGGCGGACGTGCTCGTGGACGACCGACGGCACGCTCGACGAGAGCACGATGGCGAAGCCCTGTTCCGTGACGTCCCATCCCATCACGCGTTCGGAGTCGGGATAGAACACCGAACGGGACGCGACGACCTCCGGTCCGCCGGACAGTCCGCTTTTCCGCCCGCCGACGACCACCGCCGCAGCGCCGTCGGCGAACAGTCCGCTGGCGATCATCGACGGCACGTTGACGCGCTCGCGCTGGAGCGTCAGCGAGCACAGTTCGACGGAGAGCAGCACCGCGATCGACGCCGGATGGCCGCGCAGGAAGTCGCACGCGCGCGCGATGCCCGCCACGCCCGCCACGCAGCCGAGGCCGAACATCGGAATCCGCCGCAGGTCGCGGCGGAACGGAATGCGGTTCATCAGGCGCGCCTCGAGCGAGGGCGTGGCGATGCCGGTCACCGTCGTCGAGACGATCAGGTCGACCTGCCCGGGACCGATCCCGGCACGGTCGAGCGCCGTGCGCAGCGCCCGTTCGCCGACGTCGAGCGCCACGCGCAGCCAGGCGTCATTGGCGGCACGGAACCCGTCGAGGGTGAGGTACTCGGTGATCGGGAGCGCGAGGTGCCGGCCGCCGACTCGCACGTTGCGATGGAACGCCTCGAGCCGCGTGCGGTTGGCGAGCCGTTCGCCGAGATGGTCGGCCAGGGCGGCGAGGATGGTCTCCTGGTCGTAGTAGTGGGGAGGGAATGCCGAACCGACGCTGGCTATCTGCACGTGGGAACCTCCGGGACAGGGTAGGCCCGTTGCCCGGAGCGCGCCCATCCGTCACGGGGCCGGCTCGCCTTCCGGCGGACGGACGCAGCGGTATCCGTGGCGCGAATTGCCCCAGTCCTTCGGCCGGCCGTCGATCCGCCCGCGGTAGCTGACGAACAGCGCCTGTCCCGGGTCGGTCGCATCTTCGTCGGCCGCCCAGTAGTAGATCGGAGGTTCATCGGGAGCCCACAGCGGCGTTTCCTTGTCGGGGGTCCGCGCACAGGTCGCGCGCCCGGGCACCGCGCCGTCCCACGTGCAGCCGGCGCATGCGCCGCCGCGGACGAGCGAGCGGACGATCTCGTCGGCCGTCGGCAGGCGCCAGAGGTCGACCGGTTCGTCGAGCAGGCTCAGACCGTCGGCCGACAGGTAGCGGCAGACGTTCCAGCGGGCCAGCTCGTCGGGCCTGATCGCGGTCGGTTCGGGGGTGATCCCGGCGAGCTTGGCCTCGAGGTCGAATCCGGCCGGCGGCATCCCGTAGAGCGCCAGGTGCATCCACGACGGGTACCAGCCTTCCGGCCGGCGCCAGTTCCAGCCCGGGCCGGCCGGGGCCCACAGGAGATCGACCCTGTCGCAGGTGATGCGCCGGATTCCCCGCTCTCCGTCGTCGGTGCGGCGCAGCACGCCCGGCAGCTCCGCGGCCGAAACGCCGGCGAAGACCAGCACCGGGAGTACCAGCGCCACGACGAGCCGCCGCCGCCGCTGGCCGAGCAGGCGGGCGGCGACCTCCTGGGAGCCGGTGGCGAGCAGCCGGCGGACGCGCCGCCCCTCGACCAGGAACAGCGCGGCCACCAGCACCAGCAGCGCACTCGCCGGAACGTGGACCAACGCCCGTTCGAACGAAAGCCCGATGCGGCGTGCCAGCATCGTCCACCACCAGATCGTGAAGCTGCCGCCGCCGAACAGCAGCACCAGCCCGCCGGCGGTCGGCCAGCGGATCGCGAGCAGCGAGAAGAGCAGGCAGACCGTCGCCGGCACGAGGTAGAACAGCGGCTCGGGCAGCGGCAGTCCCCATGCCTCGTAGTACAGCTCGGCGGCGCCCCAGAACGTCCACAGGCAGGTGACCAGCACGACCAGAGCCGTCGCGGCCGATCCCGCCACGGCTTGGCGATCGAACCGCATCGCCATCGTGACTTCCCCCGGGTGGGCGGACCGGCAGTGTAGCGCTGGAACGGGACGGTTAGAATCACCTCTCGCGACTTCTCCGGGAGAGACGTGACCACCACGCTGCTTGCGATCGGCGATCTGCACCTCGGCCGGCTGCCGGGCGGACTGCCGGACGACCTCGCCGACCACGACCTGGCGCCGCGGGATCTCGGACCGGTCGCCGCCCTCGAGCGCGTCGTCGACGAGGCGCTGGCCCGCGGCGTCGACGCCGTCCTGCTCGCCGGGGACGTCGTCGATCAGGACAACGCCTTCTTCGAGGCGCTCGGTCCGCTCGAGAGGGCCGTCACGCGGCTGGTGGAGGCCGGCATCGCGGTGCTGGCGGTCTCGGGCAACCACGACGCGACGGTGCTGCCCCGGCTGGTGCGCGCCGTGGACGGCTTCCGGCTGCTCGGTGCGGACGGCGGCTGGGAGACGGTTCCTGTCGGCGCGCCCGATGCGGGCGGCCTGCTCGTCGTCGGGCGATCGTTTCCCGACCGCACCGCCGGACCGGTGCCGGTCGACGAGATCGCCCGGATGCTGCCGCCCGGCGAGCGTCCGGTCGTCGGTCTGCTCCACGCCGATCTCGACGCCGGGCCGAAGAGTCCCTACGCGCCGGTCTTGCGGACCGATCTCGCGCGGGCGCCGGTCGACCTGTGGCTGCTCGGGCCCATCCACCAGCCGTCGGCGGGACTGCCCGACGGGCCGCCGGGCTCCCTCGGCAGCGTGACGCCGCTCGACGCCGGCGAGCGGGGCGCGCGCGGCGCGTGGATCGTCGAACGCGACGAAGCCGGCGTGCTCGCGCTGTCCCGGCTGGCGGTCGCTCCGCTGCGCTTCGAGCAGGTCGAGGTCGATGTCGCCGCACTGGTGGACGGCGCCGAAGACGCCGTTCTGGCGGCGGTGCAGGCCTGCGCTTCGGGTCTCGAACCTGCCGCGCGTGAGTCGCTGCGTGCTCTCGGCTGCCGGGTCGTCGTCCGTGGCGCGACGGGCGATCCGGCGCGTGCGCGGCGCGTTCTCGACGAACTCCAGCCGGAGCGGCTGCGCCTCGCCAGGGACGGCCTGCTGCTGTTCGTCGAGAGCTTCGCCTGCGAGATCGTTCCGGCGATCGATCTCGAGCGGCTCGCCGCCGGACACGACCCTCTCGGCGTTCTCGCCCGGTGCCTGCAGGGGCTCGAGCGGGGAGACGTGCCGGAAGCGCTCGCGACGGACGCGCGGAGATTGCTCGAGGACGTCGCCCGGCGCGCGCGGGCCGCCGGCCTGCCGCCATGCACCTTCGACGACGGCGAAGTCGTCGCGCGGCTGCGGGCGGCGGGGTTCAGCCTGCTCGAAAAGCTGCTCGCGAGCCGCGAGGACTCGCCGTGAGGCTCGCCGGGATCAGGATCTCCCGGATGCCGGGCATCGACGTGCCGTTCGCGCTGACCGGGCTCGATCGCCCGCACGTCCTGATCTTCGGTCCGAACGAGTCGGGCAAGACGACGCTGCGCCGTGCGGTGACCTCGGTGCTGTGGCCGGGACGGATCGATGCGCGGCCGATCGAGGTCGAGGTGCGGTTCCGTACCGCGGACGGGCGGCTGCTCGTCGCCCGCCGCGAGGGCGACCGGGTGCGCTGGTTCCACGACGGGACCGAGACCGCCCCGCCGCCGGTGCCGCCGGACCATCTCGCCGGCTGTCACGTGCTCGGTGTCGAGGACCTTCTCGCCGCCGACGACGGCGGGGAGGCGCTCGCGGCCGAGCTGCGCCGGCGGATGGCCGGCGGCATCGACCTCGCCGGCCCGCTCGAGGCGCTGCGCGGCCTCGTCCGCCGCAGCGCGCGGCGCCTTGCCGAGGCGCGCCGGCTGGCCGGCGCCGCGCGCGACGTGCGACGACTCCAGCGCGAGCAGCACGAGCTGCTCCGGCGCGTCGATCGCGTCACGCGTCTCGAGGCCGATCTGCAGCGTGCCCGCGGCAAGCTGGTCGAACGGCAACGGATCGAGGCCGCGATCGCCCTAGTCGAGGCGCGCCGGACGGTGGCCGGGATCACGCGGCAGCTCGAGGACTTCCCGCCGGGCATGGACCGCCTCGTCGGACGCGAGCAGGCCGACCTCGACCGGATCGCGCGGCGGCTCGAGCAGGCCCGGTCCGAGGAGCGCGAGGCCGAGGCGCGGCGGCTCGAGGCGCGCGCGCGGTTCGAGCGCTTCGGGTTTTCCGAAGACGACGTGCGCCGGGCGGCGGCGCCGGACGACGCGGCAGCGACGGCCCGTCCCTGGCACGAGCTGCCGGCGCCGTGGTACGCGGTCGCCGGCGTCGTGGGCAGCGTCGCCCTCGCCGCGGCGATGCTCGCGGGGCTCGATCCCTGGCCGGGCTGGCGCACGCCGCTCGCCGTCTCGGCGCTCGTCTGCGGCGCCGTCGCCGCGGCGGCGATGCTGGCCGCGCAGGTCCGGGCGCGCCGGGAGCGCGAGCGCGCGAGGGCCGCCCGCGAGCGGGCGCGGCGCCTCGGGGAGGCGCGGAATGCGCTGCAGGCGGCCGAGCAGGCGGAGCGCGAACGCGACGCGGCCCGGCGTCGCGTCGGCGAACTCGAGCGCGAGCGCGCCGAACGGCTCGAGGCCGCGGGTCTCGACGAGCGGACGGCCGCCGAGCTGCCGTTGCGCCTGGCGCGCCTCGCCGAGTACCGAAAGCTCCGGGACGAACGGCGCATCGCCGAGCGGCGGGTCGCCGAGCTGGAAGTCGACGTCGATGCGGCGCTCGCGCGGCAGGACCGCGCCGCGCTCGAGCGGCGGCTCGCCGAGATCGGCGATCCGCAGCAGGAGATCGAGCGGCTCGTCGACGAGATCGCCACGGTCCGCACCGAGGCGCGCCAGACCGAGACGCGGGAGGCGCTCGCACGGGCGCTCGCGGAGCGGGAGGCGGCTCAGCGAGCCCTCGGCGCGCGGGTCGAGGAGAGCCTCGCCGCGGCCGCCGAACT
>JAJRXN010000111.1 GCA_024276295.1 Acidobacteriota bacterium | reverse complement strand
CCGTGTCGGGCGGACAGGCGACGGGAACGATCGAGGGGCTCGAGCCGGGGTCCCGGACCTCCGGTCCGGGAGGGACCGTCCCCGAGCCGGACGTCGTGGATCCCAACACGCGGACGCACCAGAACGGGCTGACCTACGCCAATCACGTCGACATCCCGAACAAGATGGACGATGCGCGTCTCGACGACGTGCTGTCCGACGCCAGCCTGCGGGCCGGCCGCGCCGACTACGACGTCGACGTCGCCTGCTGCATCACGGTGGCACGGATCGGTACGGCCGGGCAGTTCGGCAGCCCGGGCGACGGACTCGACCGGATCGACAACGAGACCGAACTCAACAACGTGCTCAACGACCCGGTGGCGCGGGTCAAGGTCGTGCGGGCGATCAACTGGTGCGGCAGTCCCGGGGCCAACATCGTCGGCTGCGCATGGTCGCCCGGCAACGGGATGGCGGTCGTGCGCATGTCGGGGCTCAACAACGAGGCGATCCTCTGGATCCACGAGTACGGCCACAACACCGGCCTGCCGCACGCCGCCGACAGCCGGCAGCTCATGTACGGCACGATCACCGGCAACAACCGCGGCCTCGACCAGGGGGAATGCAACACTCTGCACGCGCCGAGTCCCGCGGCGAGCGCGGTCCTCGAGGATCTCGGCGCCTGCACGGACGACGACGCGGACGACGTGCAGGACATCAAGGACAACTGCCCGACCGTCGCCAACAAGACCCAGGCCGACGGCGACGGCGACGGGCTCGGTGACGCCTGCGACAACTGCGTGAGCATCGCCAATCCGGACCAGCTCGACTTCGACGGCGACGGGGCCGGCGACGTCTGCGACGACGACGACGACAACGACGGCGTGCCCGACGTCGACGACTGCGCTCCGTTCGACGCCAGCGTCAGCCAGGTCGCGGGGCCGGCGTCGAACGTCGGCTGGCTGGCCGGCAGCAAGATCACGCTGACCTGGACCGCCGGCACGCAGGCCTCGGTCTCGAACGTCTACCGCGGCGACATGGGGCCGACCTTCGATCCGACATGGAACTGCCGGGCGGCGGACGTGCCGGGAGAGACCTGGGACGAACTGGACGATCCGTTCACCGGCAAGGGCTTCCATTACCTGGTGACTGGCGAGAACTCCTGCGGCGAGTCGGATGCCGGGACGGACAGCGCCGGCGGCCCGCGCGGCACGAACGCCTGTCCGTAGGGCCGTCCGCAGACGAACGAGGCCGGCCCGGAGGCCGGCCTCGCGCGGAGAGCGCGTCCCGAAGGAGCGCGCGGGCGTTCAGCTCGCGTCGGCGATCTTGCCCTTCTTGGCCATGTCGCAGCTTCCGCCGAGGAACGCACCGCCCTTGAGCCGCTTTTCGGCGTATTCCTGCATCTTCTTCGCCTGCTCCGGGTTGTCGGTCGAGGCCTGGATCACGACGCCGTTCTTGATGTTCTTGACCTCGTGCTCGGCGCCATCGGCCTTCATCGGGCAGCTCATCTTGCACTCGCCGGCGAGGAACGTCCTGGCCTTGGCCTGGAGCGCCTTGACGGTCTCGGCGTCGGTGGAGGTCAGGACGACCTTCACGCCGCTGTCGGTGCGGACGATCTCCGACTGGACGTTCTTGAGGTTGCTGGCGGCGGCGTCGGTCTTGCCGCTCATCTTGCCGCACGCGAGAGCAGGGGCCGCGAACGCGAGCAGCGCGATCGAGGCGAGCAGGACGATACGCTTCATGCTGGACTCCTCCTGGAGGGGTTTCGGCCGCCGCGCTCCGTGGTCCTTCCACGAGCCCCGCGCCGACCTTCTTACGACAGAGCGTAGCGGATTAAGGGCCGCGCGCCAGTCGCACTCCGGCCGGTGGTCGCCGCAGCCGGCCGGACGGCCGGTTTTCCGCTGCGCCAGCGTT
>JAJRXN010000110.1 GCA_024276295.1 Acidobacteriota bacterium | reverse complement strand
CGTCAGCGCGTACGATCGCCATCTCGCCACGAAACTGGCCCACGTGCTCTGCGGCGGCGATCTGAGCGAGCCCGGGCCGGTACCCGAGCAGGTCCTGCTCGATCTCGAGCGGGAAGTGTTCCTCTCGCTGCTCGGTGAAGAGAAGACGCAGGCCCGCATCCGGTCGCTGCTCGAGACCGGGCGGCCGCTGAGGAACTGACAGCCATGAGAGATGCCCTTCTCGTCAGCAGCGCGCGCACCACGGTCGGCAAGGCGCCGCGCGGTGCGCTGCGGACCGTCCGCCCGGAGACGCTCGGTGCGCGCGCCATCGAGGCAGCGCTCGCCCGGGTACCGGCGATCGAGCCCGTGCGGATCGACGACGTGATCCTCGGTTGCGCGATGCCCGAAGGTCCGCAGGGGATGAACCTCGCCCGCAACGCCGCCGCCCGTGCCGGCCTTCCGGAGGAGGTTCCCGCGGCGACGATCAACCGCTTCTGCTCGTCCGGGCTGCAGGCGATCGCGTTCGCCGCGCAGGCGATCGCCACCGGTCAGGCCGACGTCGTCGTGGCGGGCGGCGTCGAGTCGATGAGCGCGGTGCCGATGGGAGGGTTCCACTTCCTGCCCGACCCGGACCTGGTCGAGATGGCGCCACGCTGGTACCTCGACATGGGAAACACCGCCGAAAACCTCGCTGAGCGGTTCGGCATCTCCCGCGAGGAGGCCGACCGCTTCGCGCTCGAGAGCCACCGCCGCGCCGTCGCCGCGATCGACGCCGGCCGGTTCGCGGACGAGATCGTCCCGCTGCGGTTCGAGCGGACCGACCTCGTCGACGGGACACCGGTCACGCGCGAGGTGCTGTTCGAGGTCGACGAGGGGCCGCGCCGGGACACGTCGGAAGAGGCGCTCGCGCGGCTGCGCCCGGTGTTCCGCGCCGGCGGCACGGTCACGGCGGGCAACGCCTCGCAGACCTCCGACGGCGCCGCGGCCGCGGTGCTGGTCGGGGAGGACGTGGCCCGTGAACTCGGTCTCGAGCCGCTGGCCCGCCTGGCCGGCTTCGCCGTCGCCGGCGTCGCGCCGGAGATCATGGGGATCGGACCGGTGCCGGCGGTGCGCCGCGTGCTCGAACGGGCAGGCCTGTCGCTCGACGACGTCGGGCTCGTCGAACTCAACGAGGCGTTCGCGGTCCAGGCGCTGGCGGTGATCCACGAACTGGGTCTCGACCCGGAGCGGGTCAACGTCAACGGCGGCGCGATCGCGCTCGGCCATCCGCTCGGCTGCACGGGCGCCAAGCTGACCGCGACGCTGCTCGCCGAGATGAAGCGCCGCGACGTGCGCTGGGGACTGTGCACGATGTGCATCGGGGGCGGGATGGGTGCCGCCGGCCTGTTCGAGAACCTCGCCACATAGCGCGAGACCTTCGCAGGACCCCGCCCGAGGCAGCGCGTGGCCGGAGGCGTCGCTTTTCCGGAATGAACGGCGTATGACTCCGGCTGTCTGGAGCGGGCCGCGAGGGCATCGGCCGTCCGGAGGCAGCTTCGCACCACGCGCGGAGCGGAGCGGGCACCCGGGGCGGAATCAGCCACGCCAGCCCCGCGACGATGGGCGTCGCCGCTGTCGGTCGACGATGCCGACGTG
>JAJRXN010000109.1 GCA_024276295.1 Acidobacteriota bacterium | reverse complement strand
GGCGTCGCCTCGGTCGCCACGATCCACGACGTGATCCCGCTCGAGCATCCGGGGCGGTTCACCCGGCGCCAGCGGGTCGTCTTCCGCGCGTCGCTGACGGCCTGCGCGCGCGCCGCGCGGGTGATCGCGGTCAGCGAGGTCACGGCGCGCAAGGTGGCTGGGCGCTTCGACGTGCCGGCGACGAGGCTGCGCGTCGTGCCGCCGCCGGTGACGCTCGCCGCCCTCGACGACGATGCGCTCGCCACGCTGCGCGGCGGCGCCCTGCCGGACGGCGTCGTCGAGCCGTACCTGCTGCATCTCGGCGGCTTCGACCCGCTCAAGGGGGTCTGCGACCTGCTGCTGCCGGCCTTTGCCGAACTCGCGCGCGCGGGCAGCGACCTGCGGCTCGTGCTGACCGGCCCGGCATGCCCGGGTCGCGCGCGGGCCGAGCGTGCGGTGCGCGATCTCGGCGTCGCGGAGCGCGTGGTCTTCGCGGGCGCCGTGGCCGATGCGGTGCGCGTCACGCTGCTCGCCCGCGCGTCGGCCGTCGTCGTCTCGTCGCACGAGGAGGGCTTCGGCATCCCGGCGATCGAGGCGCTGGCCTGCGGCGTGCCGCTGGCGGTCGGACCGGCCGAGGCGACGCGCGAGGCGGCGGGCGAGCACGCCTCGCTCGCGGCCGCCCCGACGCCGGCGGGGCTGGCGGCGGCGATCGCCCGGGCGCTCGATGCGGGCGGGCCGGAAAGCGCCGAAGGAGCCGCAAGCCGGCAGCACGCGCGGCAGTTCGCGCCGGTCGAGGTCGCGCGGCGGGTGCTCGCCGTCTGGGACGAGGTGCTGCGGTGAAGCTCGCGATCGACGCCCGCGTGCTCGCCCACCGCCCGACGGGCGTCGCGCGCTATCTCGGTGCGCTGCTCGAGCACCTGCCCGGGCTGATGCCGGAAGGCTCCGAGCGCTGGCTGCTCGCCGACCGGCCGCTCGAGGAGCGCTGGGTTGCGCTCGCCACGCGGGTCGAGACGCTGCGCTGGCCGTTTCCCGGCGGCGATCCGGCCTGGCGCCAGGTGCGGCTCGCCGCACGCCTGCTCGCCGGCCCGCGGCCGGACGTGCTGTTCTGTCCTTTTTACACGGTGCCCCTGGCGGCTCCCGGGCGGATGGTCGTCACGATCCACGACGTGGCGTTCCTCGCGCGTCCTGCCTGGTTCGACCGGAAGGGACGGCTGGCGTTCCGGCTGGTCGGGCCTTCGGCACGGCGCGCCGCCGCGATCCTGACGCCGAGCCGGTTCTCGGCGGACGAGATCGTCCGGCGCATCGGTGTTCCCGCGGCCAAGGTCCATGTCACGCCGCTCGCCGTCGACGCGGCACGCTTCGCGCGCACCGACGGCGCCGCGCGCAGCGCCGCGCGCGCGTGGCTCGGTTTCGCGGAGCCGTACCTGCTGCATCTCGGTGCGGTGCAGGCCCGGAGACTTCCCGACGTGCTGGTCCGCGCGTTCGCCCGGCTCGCGCCGCGGCATCCGGACCTGCGGCTGGTGATCGCGGGACCCGATCTCGATCCGCGACCGGACATCGACGCGTTGGCGCGCGAGACTGGCGTCGCCGGGCGCCTCGTCCGGCGCACGTGGGTTCCCGACGAGCACCTGCCGGCGCTGCTCGCCGGGGCGGAAGCGGTCTGCTATCTCTCCGAGTACGAGGGGTTCGGCCTGCCGCTGCTCGAGGCGCTGGCGGCCGGCGCCGCGGTCGTCGCCCTGCGACGCGCCAGCCTGCCGGAGGTCGCCGGCGACGCCGCGCTGTGGGTCGACGAGCCCGATCCGGCGCAGATCGCCGCCCGCCTCGAGGACCTGCTGCGCGACGATCGCACACGCCGCGATCTCGCCGGCGCCGGACGCCGGCGGGCGGCGCGCTTTTCGTGGCGCGAGACGGCACGGCGGACGTGGGACGTGTTCGACCGCACCGGACGCTGAGCGGCGTGGAACGACCGTTGCCTGCAGGCCGCGATCACCGTACCCATCAAAAGTCCCCGGGGAGGATCCCTCATGAGCGCGCCTTCACGATCGATGGCGGTGCGGCTTGCCGTGCTGCTGGTCTGCCTGGCGTCCGCCTCGCCGGAGGCGCCGGCCCAGGTGCTTCGGCAGGTCACCTCGACCCTGACCGGCGTCACCGGCGCCGGCGCGCTCGACGACGCGGGAAGCGTCGTGTTCGCCGCTTCGAGCACGGACCAGCCCGGCGACAACCCGCGTCACGCGTTCTTACTGCGCCGCTTCGATCCGGACACCGGCGCGGTCGTGACCGTGCTCTCCGCCGAGGACGGCGTGACGACCGGCGTCTCGGTCAGCGACGACGGCGGGATGCTGGCGTTCGCGTCGCCCGCCGACCTGCTCGGGACGAACCACGACCGCTCGGTCGAGCTGTTCGTCGCCGCGGCGGATGGAAGCTCGGTCACGCAGCTCACCTCCGATCCGTCGCCCGTGGCCGGTTCGGTCGGCGCCGTGGCGCTGTCCGGTGACGGCAGCCGGGTCGCGTTCGTCGCCAACACCGATCCGCTCGGACAGAACCCCGCGCACGTCCAGCAGCTCTTCGTGATCGGCACCGACGGCACGGGCCTGGCCCAGCTCACCGGCTTTTCCGCCGGCAACTTCGGCCAGGTGTCGATCAGCGACGACGGGACGCGGATCGTGTTCGCCTTCGACGGCGATCCGCTCGGACTCAACGCGGACGGCACGAGCGAGATCTTCACGATCCTCGCCGACGGCAGCGGGCTCGCCCAGCTCACCGCCAGCGATGGCGATTCGGCCGCGCCGGCGTTGTCCGGTGACGGGAGCTGGATCGCGTTCCAGTCGGATGGCGACCTGACCGGCGGGAATGCGGCGCGGCAGACGGAGATCTTCGTCGTCGCCCCCGACGGCACGGGGCTCGCGCAGCTCACGACGACCAACGCGCTGCTCGACTTCGGCGATCCGGCGGCCTACAGCCCGTCGATCACCGACGACGGCCAGGTGATCGTCTACTCGTCGAACCACTACGACTTTCCGTTCACCAATCTCGACTCGAACTTCGAGATCTGGCGGATCAACCGCGACGGCACCGGTCGGCAGGCGCTGACATCGAGCGCGTTTTCCGCCGGAAGCGTAGCGCCGCTGATCTCCGGGGACGGCTCGCGGGTGACGTTCCTGACGCTGGCGGTCTTCGGCGGCGGGCCGAACGACGACGGCAGCCTCGAGCTGGTCGCGATGCGCGGCGACGGCTCGGCCAAGCGCCAGCTCAGCGACGGCACGTGGCTGTTCGCCTCGGACGCGGCGCTCTCTCCGGCCGGCACGCAGATCGTGTTCGTCTCGGACAGCGACCCGCTGTTCGGAGGCGGCGCGCTCGAGCGAATCGACCTTGCGACCGGGGCGCGCTCGACGCTCGTGCCGGCGGGGACCGACGATCCGGGGACGCCGTCGATCGCGGCCGACGAGTCGACGATCGCGTTCACCCAGGCCGGCGAGGTGTACGCGATCCAGGCCGACGGCAGTGGCCTGCGGCAGCTCACGTTCGGCACGGGCGGCTCGGCGCGCACGTCGATCGCGGTCGACGCGCGGAAGATCGTCTTCGATTCGACCGACGATCTGGCGGGCGCCAACGCCGACGCGACGCGCGAGGTGTTCCTCGTCGCCGAGGACGGCAGTGGACTCGTCCAGCTCACGTCCGCGGCGGCCGGCGAGTCGCGGGCGGCACGGATCGACGCCGCCGCGACATGGGTCGTCTTCGAGTCGAGCGCCGATCTCGACGGCACGAACCCCGACGGGAGCTTCGAGATCTACCGCGTCCGGTCCGACGGCACGGCGCTCGCCTCGCTGACGGCGGACCCGCTGCTCGACGCGCGGCATCCCGACATCGATGCCGCCGGGCGGTACGTGACATGGGATTCGCCGGCGGATCCGTTCGGGACCAACGCCGACGGCGGGCGGGAGATCTTCCTGTGGGACGAGACGACCGGCCAGACGCGCCAGCTCACGGCGTTCGACAGCGGCGAGGCGGTGCTCCCGCGCATCTCCGGTGACGGGTCGGTGATCTGGTTCTTCTCGAACGCCCCGGTGTTCGACGACGATCCCGACCGGCCGGTCGAGCTGTTCCGGATCGATGTCGCATCCGGCGAGATCCGCCGCGCCTCGGCCCTGCGCGGCGGCATCGAGGGCCCGCTCGGAGCGCTGGGGCTCGGTGGCGGATCGGGAGCGTCGGTCGCCCGCGACGGCCGCCGCGCGGCGCTCGCCGCCGGGGGTGATCCGGTGCGGGAGAACCCCGACGCGCTGCCGGAGATCTTCCTCGCCGACCTGCGCACGCGCCCGCGGATCGACGTTTCGAAGGCGAGCCCGACGCTGGTGTCGTGGACGGTGGAAAGCGGCCCGGTGCGCTACGACGTGATCCGCGGCGACGTGGCCGCGCTGGCCACGGGCGTCGATCTCGGTGCGGTGGTCTGCCTCGAGGACGATTCGCCGGATGCCGACACCGCCGGCTTCGAGGACCCGCTCGAACCCGCGCCGGCGCAGGCGTTCTTCTATCTGTATCGCGGCACCGAGGGGCAGGCCGCCGGTCCCGGAAGCTGGGGCGCCGGCTCCGACGGCTCCGGACGCACGCCCTCCTCCGGAAGCTGCGCTCCGTAGGGGCCGCCGGCCCTGCGGTACGCCGTTGGTCGTGCGTCACGAGGTCGTCGTGCGGCTGCTCGTCCTGCGCGGCTTGAGATCGCGCAGCAGCTTCGGGCCGATGGCGACGAAGCGGTCGGCGGCCTCGCGCAGGTCCGGGGCGGTCGAGCGGCGGAAGCCGTAGACCTCGACGCGCACGCCGCGCATCTTGAGCTGGCGCACCAGCGGGACGAAATCGCCGTCGCCGGTCGCGAGCACGACGACGTCGAGGCTGTCCGAACTCGCCATCGCGTCGAGGGCCATCTCGAGGTCCCAGTTGCCCTTCGCCGTGCGGTCGGCGCGCACGCGCAGCGGCTTGCGCTTGACCTCGTAGGCCTTCATCTGCAGCAGATGGATGAACGCGCTCTGGTCGATCTCCTTCGCCTCGACGACGTAGGCCACGGCGCGCACGAGCTGCCGGCCCTCGCTCGCCGTCGCCAGCAGCGCCTCGAAGTCGACCCGCGCGCCCCGCTCCCTGGCCCCGTAGAACATGTTCTGCACATCGACGAACAGCCCGACCCGCTGCGGCTCGGCCGAGGCCCGCGTCCGGCGTTTGGTCTGCGGTTCTCCCTCGCCGTTGCTGGCCAGGTTGCGCCGCAGGTCGCCGAGTTCCCGCAGGATCTCCTGCTGGGCCGCGGCGACCTGGCGCGACTCCGCCTCGCGCAGCGTGACGACCTGTTCGACGAGTCCCGACAGGCGCGTGAGCTGCCGCGTGTTCTCGCGCACCGCCTCGCGCCGCTCGCGCTCCGCCTCGCGCAGCTTCTCCAGCACCGCCGCGCCGCGGCGGTGCTCGCGCGTCAGCCGTCGCAGCGCGGTGGTCACCTCGCCGGTCCGCTCCTGGGCGCGCCGCTCGTTGAGCTGTTCGATCCGCCGGCGCAGCCGCTCGACCTCGCGCGCCAGCCGGGTCCGCTCCTCGCGCTCGCCGCGCTCGGCCTGCCGTGCGGCGTGCAGTTCGTTGAGCCGGCGCGCGAGGCGCTCCTCGAGCGCCGCCGAGCGTTCGAGGGCGCGCGCGAGCTGCGTTTCGAGCTGGCGCACGCGCGCTTCGAGTTCGCGCAGCTCCTGCTGGAGTTCCTTGAGTCCCGCGCGGTCGGTCGCCACCTTGGCGACGAACTGGCGCCGCGGCTGGCGCCCGTCCGACCCGAGGGCGGCGGCGATCAGCTCCGCGGCGGTGCGGATCTCCGCCGGGGGCAGCGGGGCGGCGTCGGACCGGCCGAGCCGGTGCAGCAGCACCGGGGCGTCGTCGTCGGGATCACGGAGCTGCGCGGCGATCTTCTGCCGCAGCGGTCCCTCTTCCGGGGGAAGGTCGGCCCGGCCGTCGGCCGCCTGGTCGAGCCGCGTGAGGATCCGCCGGCCGAGCGCCGGCTGTTCGGCGACCGCGTCGACGACGAACAGCGCGAGGTCGACTTCGTCGTCCGGGCCTGCCGGCGGCCGGCCGACGAGCGTGGCGAGGTCGTCCGGCGAGAGGAGCCGATCGAGCACGACCCGCAGTCCCTGCGGGCCGAGCCGGTCGAGATATGTCGTCCAGGCGGCCTTCACGAGCGGTCTCCGTGGGTCCTCGGCGGCGCGATGATAGCACCCCGCCGGGGTGTCGGCCGAGAGTCTGTCTGCGGAACGCCTTTCGTTTCAACATCTTCCGTGGTGAGGTCCGGGCGCGGCCACCCGCGGGGGAGCGCCGGCCGTCCCCGCGATGTTGACGGACCGTTCTGCGGGATCAAACATGGCGCCTCTTTCGCCGGTCCTCCGTCGTGCGGGCCGGTGCTCTCCGGAGGCCGCATGATCGTCGGACTCGGCGTCGATCTCGTCGAGCTT
>JAJRXN010000108.1 GCA_024276295.1 Acidobacteriota bacterium | reverse complement strand
GCCCCCGAACACGGCGTGACCGGCGGCGCGCAGGACATGCAGGTCGTCCGCGAGACGACCGACCCGGTCACCGGCCTGCCCGTCGTCAGCCTCTACGGCGAGACCGAGCGCTCGCTCGTGCCGGATGCCGCCGAACTGGCGGACCTCGACGCGATCATCGTCGATCTGCTCGATGTCGGCAGCCGCTACTACACGTTCGCGGCGACCGCGATCCGCCTGCTCGAGCCGGCGGGGCGCGCCGGGGTCCAGGTGATCGTCGCGGATCGGCCGAACCCGCTCGGGGGGCTCGCGATCGAGGGCGGCCCGGTCGAGGACGGCTGCCGCTCGTTCGTCTCCGAGCTGCCGGTTCCGGCGCGGCACGGGTTGACGCTCGCGGAACTCTGCCGGCTCGGACGCGAGCGCGCGCAGGTCGACGTCGAGCTGACGGTCGTCAGGACCGAGGGCTGGTCCCGCCGGCAGTGGTGGGACGAGACCGGCATTCCGTGGGTGCTGCCGTCACCGAACATGCCGACGCTCGACACCGCGACGGTCTACCCCGGCACCTGCCTGCTGGAGGGGACGAACCTGTCCGAGGGGCGGGGCACGACGCGTCCGTTCGAGATGGTCGGTGCCCCGTGGCTGTCGGCGGCCGACCTCGCCCGGAGGCTCGACGGGTGGAGGCTGCCGGGGGTCCGCTTCCGCCCCGCCTGCTTCGTCCCGCAGTTCCAGAAGCACGCCGGGCGCCTCTGCCAGGGCGTGCAGATCCACGTCACCGACCGCGCGGCGTTCCGGCCGGTCCGGACCGGCGTTGCGCTGCTGGCGGAAGCCCGGGCGCTCGATCCCGACGGCTTCCGCTGGCGCGAGGAGCCGTACGAGTTCGTCTCGGACCGGCCGGCGATCGACCTGCTCGCCGGTGGGCCGGACCTGCGCCGGGCGCTCGAGGGCGAGGTCGCCCTCGACGACGTCCTGGGCGCGTGGGCGGACTTCGAACGGCGGTTCGAAGAGGAAACACGGCCGGTCCGCCTGTACTGATGGCGTCCCGTGACCTTCTCGTGACAGACGGGGGGTGTGATGGAAGGGCCGTAGTGGCCTGCCGCTGCCCGGCGGCACTCTCCCACCACGCACCGGTTTGACGGAGGAGCGAGCATGCCTGCGAAGATTGTCGGACTCGGTCGTGCGGTCCCCGAACCCGTGCTGACCAACCACGATCTCGAACAGCGCATCGACACGTCCGACGAGTGGATTCGCACGCGGACCGGGCTCTCCGAGCGGCACGTCGCTCCGGACGGCGTCGACAACAGCGACCTCGTGGCCGAGGCCTCCCGCCTGGCGATCGAGGATGCCGGTCTGACGCCCGAGGCGATCGACGTGATGATCGTCGCCACCGCCACGCCCGACACGGTCTTTCCGTCGACCGCGTGCTGGGCCCAGCCGAAGATCGGCCTGCGCGAGATCCCCGTGATGGACATCTCGGCGGCCTGCTCCGGTTTTCTCTACGGGTACGCCCTCGCCGCATCGCTGATCGACAGCGGCCGTGCGAAGCGCGTGCTGGTCTGCGGTGCGGAGGTGCTGACCCGGGTGCTGAACTGGAACGACCGCTCGACCTGCGTGCTGTTCGGAGACGGCGCGGGGGCGGCGGTGATCGGCACCGGCGGAGCGGATGAAGGCCTGCTGGCCCACACCTGGGGAGCCGACGGCCGGCTCGCCGAACTGCTGTACCAGCCGGCCGGCGGAACGCGCCAGCCCGCCTCCCACCAGACCGTCGAGGCGCGTCTGCACAGCGTGCACATGCAGGGCAACGACGTCTTCAAGCACGCGGTGCGCACGATGTCCCACGCCTCGCTGGCGGTGCTCGAGCAGGCGGGAATCAGCCCGGAGCAGATCGACCTGTTCGTCCCGCACCAGGCGAACATCCGGATCATGAAGGCGGCGGCGGACCGTGCCAGGATCCCGATGGAGCGCTGCTACCTGGTCATCCAGCGCTACGGGAACGTCTCGGCGGCGTCGATCCCGATGGCCCTCGCCGATGCCCGTGCCGAAGGGCGCCTCGAGCCGGGGATGACCGTGCTGTCGGCGGGGTTCGGGGCCGGGTTCACCTGGGCGGCGGCCGTCTACCGGCTGTGACGGCCGCCTGGAAACGTCCAGAAGCAAGTCCTTTGCCTTCGGCAGGATGCATGAGGCTCCCGGTGGGCGCCGGCGTCCGGTGGCGGGCAGGCTGACCCAGAGGTTATAAAGGCCGCGACCCTGCCTGCTCCTCCGGTTCCGCCGGCGGTGTTCATGGCCCGTCGAGCCGGTCCTCGAACCGCCCCGGCCCCGGATCATTCCGGCGCAGAGTTCTTCGTGCGCGCGCAAATGGAGGCCCGATGGAGATCAAGATCACCGAGGCCAGGCTGACCCCTCCGGATGAGATCGCCCGCAAGAAGGAGAACCCGGGCTTCGGCAAGGTCTTCTCGGACCGCATGTTCGTGGCCGGCTGGACCGCCGGGAACGGCTGGCACGGCGCGAAGATCGTGCCGTACGGGCCGATCCCTCTCGACCCGGCGGCCAACGTGCTGCACTACGCCCAGGAGGTCTTCGAGGGGCTCAAGGCCTACGCGTGGGCCGACGGCCGCGTCGCGCTGTTCCGACCGGAGATGAACGGCCGGCGGCTCAACGCCTCGGCCGAGCGGATGTGCATGCCGACCGTCAGCGAAGAGATGTGGACCGAGGCGATCGAGACGCTCGTCGACCTCGAGCGCGCGTGGATTCCGACCGACGGCGAGGGAAGCCTCTACATCCGTCCGACGATGATCGGCACCGAGGCCAGTCTCGGCGTCAAGGTTTCCAGCACGTTCCTGTTCTACGTCATCGTCGGTCCGGCAGGGCCCTACTTCCCGACGGGTTTCAAGCCGGTCAGGATCTGGGTCACCCGTGACTTCGTGCGTGCGGCGGTCGGGGGCATCGGCTTTGCGAAGACCTCCGGCAACTACGCGGCCAGCCTGCTGCCGGGGCGGCTGGCGGCGGAAAAGGGTTGCTCGCAGGTGCTCTACCTCGACGCGCGCGAACGGCGCTACATCGAGGAACTCGGCGGCATGAACGTCTTCTGCCGCTTCGGCGGCCGCCTCGTGACGCCCCCCCTCGGCGGCAGCATCCTGCCGGGAGTGACGCGGGACTCGATTCTCCGCCTGGCCCCCGATCTCGGCTACGAGGTCGAGGAGCGCCCGATCGCGATCGACGAGATCGTCGAGGGTGCCCGCAGCGGCGAGCTGGGCGAGATGTTCGCCGTCGGGACCGCGGCGGTGGTCACCGCGATCGGCGAGCTGCTCGTCGAGGACGAACCGGTGCGCATCGCCGACGGCGGCGTCGGCGAGACCGCGCGGCAGCTCTACGGCGCGTTGACCGACATCCAGTACGGCCGGGCCGAAGACCCCTACGGCTGGACGCGCATCGTCGAACCGCGCGGCTGATCCGCTCCGCGACCGGCCCCGTGACCTCGGACCGCAGGACGCCGCCCGGGCGGCGTATCCTCGGTGTGTGTCCCGGAGCCGGGAGGTGACGGTTCCCCGACGCTTTCCGTGACGGTCTCCACGCCCTCAAGGTAACCGTGCATCGGATGAAGTCCGGCGCCCCGCCCCGACGCGAGGTGCGTCGCGGTCGGGGGCCGGAGCGTGGCTCCGGTGATCGCCCGGAGCGAAGGGGGGACCCATGCATCGAACCATGCTGGTCGGATGTCTGGTCGCGCTGCTGGCGCTCGGCCAGGCACCGGCGACCCTGGCGGCGACCGCGCGTTCCGGCGCGTGGCAGGATGCGACCGTCATCCAGGTCGACGTGCTGGCGCTGGACGCCGAGGGGTGTCCGACCGAGATCGAATACGCGCTGCCGGACGGCCCGCTCGCGGGTCCGGCTACCAGGCGGATCCATCTGTCACCCGCGCAGCTCGACGAACTCGAGCAGAGCATCACGATCGTCGACGACATCGTCGCGGACGACGGCACGCGGCACCTGCTCTTCCGGCGTGCCGTCGACGGCCTCGGCTCGGCACAGAGCTACCGGCTGACCATTCCCCGGAGCGGTCCCGTCGTCTACGACAATCTCGACACCGGCGCGGTCGCGGCGTTCGACCTGACGATCGGCTCGAGTCCCGACCAGGCGCAGGCGATCGGAGTCGGGCTGATCATCATCGGGATCCTCGCGACATGCGCCATCGCGCAGGCACTGGCGATGAAGGCCTGTGCGACGTCCTGCGTCGAGACCTGCGGTGACGATGGCGTGGCATACGGGTCGTTCTCGGGAATCTGCGGCGCGGGAAAATGCACGTGTGTCTGCAACGAGAGCGGTGACGGCCGTGGCGAAGGTGACAAGTAGAATCGTGTTCGGCCCGGTTCCGGGAGCCGGTGAGCCGACGGCGGCGATGGGGAAGGGGCCTTCGTGGTCCCTTCCCCGCGGCGTCCGGCCGAACCGGAGGTCGTTTCCCATGCTTGCGGCAGGCCTGGATGCGAGGAGACCATGAAAGCAGTCGGTCGGGAAGGACGTACTGGATGGCTCGGTTTCGCACGCTCGCTGGCGGTCGATGTCCTCGTCGTCGCTCTGCTTGCCGTCGCGATCTCCCTGGTCGTCGTGATCGTGTTTCCATCGCTCGTCGGGGCGGAATGGAGTTCGGCGACGTTCACGCTGCGGAGCGGCGAGGTCGTCGTCGCCTCGACGCCCGAGGACGTCGTCGCCCTGCGTGAAAAATACCGAGGACAGATCCGCGAAGTGACCTTCAACCAGGACAGCACCAAGATTCCCGAGGGGGCCATGCTGCTCGCGATGATGCTGCCCCTCTCGCTGATGATCTACACGGGCATCCGGGATCGGGCGCGACTCCGGCACTGGTTCAGTCCGCGGCTCGAGGATCCGCTCCACGGCATCGCGGCCGGTGTCGGGCTGTATCTGCTGCAGTTCGCATTGTTCTACACCGCGATCGAGGCCGGTCTCGTCAGTACGGAGAACGTCGCGCGTCCCACCGCCGGCCCGATCAGCATCGTCGTCGCCCTGGTCTTCGCGCCGCTGGGCGAGGAACTCTTCTTTCGGGGGCGCCTGCAGCAGATCGTCTTCGAGCAACTCGGCCGGCGATGGAGCTGGGGCGTTCCTGCGGCCCTGTTCGCGCTACTCCATCCGACAGGGAGCGGCTGGATGCTGGCCCTGGCAGTCGGCTACATTTTCGCCGTCGGGCTGGTCCTGGCCTGGCTGCGGCAGCGCAGCGGCCGTCTCGTGTCACCGGTGATCTGCCACGCGGTCCTCAACGCGTGCGTCCTGGCCGGGTTCCTGAACCGCTTCATCCGCGGCTGAGCGGTCGCCGGGAGGCGCGAGCGGACTCAGCGTCGCAGGACGGTCGCCGCGATCCGTTCGAGTCCTTCCGCATCGACGGAGCCGAACGCGCCGGGTGCATCGGAATCGACGTCGAGCACGCCGAGCACCGTGCCGTCGCCGTCGATCAGCGGGACGACGATCTCGCTGCGCGAGCGGGCGTCGCAGGCGATGTGCCCTTCGAAGGCGTGGACATCCGGGACGACGATCGTCCCGCGTCGCTCGACGGCAGCCCGGCAGACGCCCAGACCTCGTTCGAGCACGGCGCACGCGAGGGGGCCCTGGTAGGGGCCGACCACGAGGTCCTCGCCGATGACGCGGTAGACGCCCGTCCAGAAGAAGTGCTTCATCTTGTGATGCAGCAGGGCCACCGCAGTCGCGAGGCGGGCCTCGAGGTCGGCCGCGCTTCCGTACTTGGCGAACAGCTAGGCGAGCTGGGCATCGATCCGGCGGTAGCGTCCCGCGAGAGCCTGGGCGTCCGGCATCGTGTCGTCCTCGGGGCATCGGGCGGCCCGGCCACCGATGGTAGCCTGCGCCGGGCCGAAAGAGGAGCTTCGTGGACGTGCTGATCGCTGCGGACCGGACGTGGTGGCTCTGGGCCGTGCTGCTCGGGGCGGCGTCGTTCGGCTTCTGGGCCGAGCGGCGGAGGTGGGGGCGCAGGCTCTCGGGCGCCGTGCTGACGATGGGCGTGACGTTCGTACTGTCGAACCTGGGCGTGATCCCTGCCGGCGGTGCCGTGCCATACGACGTGACGTGGGAGTACCTCGTTCCGCTGGCGATCCCGCTGCTGCTGTTCCGTGCCGACATGGCGCGCATCGTGCGCGAGGCCGGGCCGACGCTGGTCGCGTTCACGGCGGGAGCCGCGGGCACGATGCTGGGAACCGTCGTCGCGTTCCGGCTCGTCCCGCTCGGGCCCGAGGGATGGAAGCTCGCGGCGATCTTCTCGGCGACGTACATCGGGGGGTCGATGAACTACGCCGCCGCCGCCGAGGCGGTGGATCTCCAGGCGGGCGACCTGCTCGCCGCGGGCATCGCGGCTGACAACCTGGTGATGGCGCTCTACTTCCTCGTGCTGTTCACGCTTCCGTCCTGGGGCGCCCTGCGCCGGCGCTACGCGCAGAGACATGGTGACGGCGCGGTGGACGACGGAGCGGTCGCGATCGACGCGCCGCAGCGTCTTCCGGCGCCGGGTGCGGGTCTCGCGGCGATGGCGCTGGCGGCGGGGCTGTTCGCGCTCTCGCGAGAGCTGGCGGCGCTCGTCGGCTGGGACGGCGGGGCGATCCTCTTCGTCACCGCGCTGACCGTTCTGCTGGCCACGGCCGCGCCCCGCCGGCTCGGCCGTCTGGCCGGTGCCGGGGATCTCGGGATGGTCCTGATGCAGGTCTTCTTCGCCGTGATCGGCGCCAGCGCCAACGTCGGCGTCGTGCTGCGCTACGGCCCTCGGCTGTTCGTCTTCGCCGGCCTGATCCTGCTGGTGCACCTGGCGGTGATCCTGCTCGCGGGCCGGCTGCTGCGGCTCGATCTGGCCGAGATCGTGATCGCATCCAACGCCAACATGGGCGGCCCGACGACGGCGGCGGCGATGGCGGCCGCCCGTCGCTGGGAAGCGCTGGTGCTCCCGGCCGTCCTGTGCGGAACGCTCGGCTACGCGGTGGCGACG
>JAJRXN010000107.1 GCA_024276295.1 Acidobacteriota bacterium | reverse complement strand
GCTTCGGCTACGCGCCGGCCCGCGGGTCGTCGACCCGTGGCGGCATGGCGGCACTCCGCGAGATGATGCGCGCCATGCGCGACGGGTCCGACATCGGCTTCACGCCCGACGGTCCGCGGGGCCGGCGCGGCGCGTCCAGCCCGGCTGCGTCGTCGCGGCCCGGATGTCCGGCGCCCCGATCGTGCCGGTGGCGATCGGCGCCACCCGCGCGTGGCGGCTGTCGACCTGGGACCGGTTCGTGGTCCCGAAGCCCGGGGCCCGCGTGCTGATGGCCTACGGCGAGCCCCTCGCGATCGGGCGCGACGAGCCGGTCGATGCCGCCGCCCTGCGGGTCGGGCGGGCGTTGTCCGATCTCGAGCGCTTCGCCGCCGAGCACGCCGGCGATCCTGCCTGCGGGGTCCGCCCGTGAGCGGGGCGCCGGCACGCCGCGACGCGCGCGTCCTTGTCGTCGCGGGCGAGGCGTCGGGCGACGCCCACGCGGCCGGACTGGTCCGCGTGGCCCGCGAACTGGCCCCGGAGCTGTCGTTCGCCGGCATGGGCAGCGTGGCGATGCGGCGCGCCGGGGTCGAGATCCTGCACGATGCGGCCGAGGTCTCCGTCGTCGGCTTCGCGGAGGTCTTCGAGAAGCTCGGGGCGATCCGCCGGACGATGGCCGACCTCAAGCAGCGGCTGGCGCAGGGCGGCTGGGCCGGGGTGCTGCTGGTCGACCTGCCGGACTTCAATCTCCATCTCGCCCGCGTGGCGCGGAAGCTCGACCTGCCGGTCGTCTACTTCGTCAGTCCGCAGCTCTGGGCTTGGCGCCCGCGGCGGGTAAGGCTGATCCGGCAGCGCGTCACGCGGATGCTCTGCCTGTTCCCCTTCGAGGAGCGCTTCTACCGCGAGCACGGCGTCCCGGCGACGCACGTCGGCCACCCGTTGGCGGACTACGCCGGGCCGAGCCGCTCGTGCGGTGAGGCGCGCCGCCGGCTCGGCCTGCCCGCCACGGCCCCCGTCTTCGGTCTCCTGCCCGGCTCGCGCAGCGGCGAGATCTCCCGGCACCTCGAGCCGATGATCGCCACCGCGCGCCTGGTGCTCGAGCGCCAGCCGGAGGCGGTGTTCCTGATTCCCGTGGCGGACACGCTCGACTCGAGCGCCATCGCCGACCGCGTCGCGCGGACCGGGCTGCCGATCGTCGCCCTCAAGGGGGCGTTCGATGCCCTGATCGAGGCCTGCGATGCCGCGCTGGTCGCCTCCGGGACCGCGACGCTCGAGGTGGCGGTCCGCGGCGTCCCGCCGGTGGTCGTCTACCGCATGGCGCGCAGCACCTACGCTCTCGGCCGGATGACGGTCCGCGTCCCGCATGTCAGCCTCGTCAATCTGATCGCGGAGCGCCGGCTCGTCCCGGAGCTGATCCAGCAGGACTTCGTCCCGCAGCGGGCCGCCGACGAGCTGCTGCGCCTCGGCCTTCCCGGGCCGGACCGCGATGCGGTGCTCGCCGGGCTGGAGGAGGTCAGGGGACGGCTCGGTCCGCCGGGAGCGTACCGGCGGGCCGCGGAGGCGCTGATCGCGACGCTCCGCGAGGCCGGGACGGTGACCGGATGAGTTCCGGAACCGGGGGAGGAACGCCATGCGCAGCATGACCGGCTTCGGTCGCGGGCGGGCCGCGGAGCAGGGACGGCAGGCGTCGGTGGAGATCCGTTCGGTCAACGCCCGCGGGCGCGAGGTGCGCGTGCGGCTGCCGCAGGATCTCGCCGCGCTCGAACCGGAACTCCGCGGCCTCGTCCAGGCGCGGATCGCCCGCGGGCGGGTCGACGTGACCGTCGGCTGGGAGCGCGGACCGGACGAAACCGGCGGCCTGCGGTTCAACGCCGCGGCTGCCCGGGCGGCGATCGAGGCCTGGCAGCGGCTGCGCGGCGACTTCGGCCTCGACGACGTGCCGCAGGCGGCGGCGGTGCTGCGGATGCCGGGCGTGCTCGAGCCGGCCCCGGCCGAGGCGCCGGCTCTCGAGACGGTCCGCCCGCTGGTCGTCGCGGCCCTCGACGAGGCGCTGGCCGAGTACGAGGCGTCGCGCCGGCGCGAAGGCGAGGCGCTGGCGCGCGACATCGCGGCGCGCGTCGAGCGGATCGCCGGTCTGGTCGGCGAGATCGCGGAGCTGGCCCGGGGGCACGTTGCCTCGCTGGTCGAGCGGATCCGCGAGCGTCTCGCGCCGCTGCTCGAGGAGCTGCCGGTCGACGAGACGCGCCTGGCCCAGGAGGCGGCGCTCGCCGCCCAGCGCGCCGACGTGACCGAGGAGATCGTCCGCCTCGAGGCCCACGTGGCGCGGGCGCGCGCCGCCCTCGGCGGCGTCGAGGAAGCCGGCCGCCCGCTGGAGTTCCT
>JAJRXN010000106.1 GCA_024276295.1 Acidobacteriota bacterium | reverse complement strand
GGCCGTACGGGCCCCGAGACCGATCTGGATCCCGGCCGGGATGTTGGTCGTCGACGTCGACGCCGTCCCGGGAGCGGTGACGGTCTGGTACAGCAGGTCCTGGAACTCGGCCCGGCTGCGCTTGAAACCGGTCGTGTTGACGTTCGCCAGGTTGTTGGCGATCACGTCGAGGTTGGTCTGCTGGGCGGCCATGCCGGCCGCGGCGGTCCAGAGTGATCTCTCCATCGTGTCTACCTCACGCCGGCGAGTTCGAGCGCGCGCCGGGCCACGGTGTTTGCCGTCACGTCGATCAGTCGCTGGTTCATCTCGAACAGGCGCTGGGCCTGGATCATCGCCACCAGTTCCTCGGTCGCCTCGACGCCGGACTCCTCGAGATACCCGGCGCGGACGCGGACGCTTCCGGCGTCGAGCGGGCGCGGCTCCGCGGTCGTGGACCACAGCGTGCCGCCCTCCCGCGTGAGTGTTCCTTCCTCGACGTCGACCACGGCGAGCCGGCCGACCGGCAGCTCGTCGACGGTGATCGAACCGTCCTCGGCGATGGCGAGGCGGCCGGCCGGCAGCTTGATCGGCTTGCCGTCGCGCCCGAGAACCGGGAACCCGTCGGCGTTGACCAGCAGGTCACCCTCGCCGCGGGTGAAGTTGCCTGCACGGGTCAGCCGCACTCCTCCGGGCGTACGGACCTCGAACCAGCCGCGCCCCTCGATGGCAAGGTCGAACGGGTTGCCTGTCGTGCGCAGCGGCAACGTGCGCGACGGGTGCCACAGCCCGGCGAGTCTCACACCGACTGGGAGCATGGCCGAGGGGCCGGGGCCCGGCCGTTGCGGTGCGCTTCCGTCGCCGGTGACGAACAGACCACGGGCCGGGCGGAATCCGGGCGTCCGCAGGTTGGCCAGGTTGTCCGCCACGATCTCGAGTTCCCTGCGCGACGAGAGCAGGCCGGATGCGGCAGTGTAGAGGTGCGGGTACATCGCCAGGAACTCCTTCGGAAATCAGCGGGGCACCGGAACGCGTTCCGGGCTCTGCGAGCGGTTGCAAGACCCGTTCCGCCGCCGGCAGGGCGGCCGGCGGAACGGAACGCGGCTCGATCGGGAAACTTCTTCCGCCCCGGCCGGCAAGACGTGCCGGGTGCTGCCGCCGGAGGGCAGGCTTTCCGTCACGACGCGACCCGCTGCTGGCGGAACCGGGCCAGCCGTTCGCGCAGCGCGGCTTCCGCCGCCAGCTCGCGTTCGTTGGCCTGCTCGACCAGGGCCGTGACGTGCGCCGCTCGCTGGCGCGGCGCCGGCGCCGTGCCGTCCTGCCGGGCCGCCGGGGCGACCCGCGCCTTCGACGGGCGACCCGCCGTATGCCGCGGGGAGCGCAGCGCCAGCACCAGCAGTGCGGTCAGGACCAGGATGTTGAATCCGAGCTGGAACACGATGAATGCGGTGGTCATCACATCTCCTCGCTGCCTTCGAGCATCTCCTGGACGCGAAAGCCGAAGCGCCCATCGACGACGACGAGATCACCGCGCGCGTAGGCTCTCCCCTGGACGAACAACGTGACCTGCTCTCCCTCGGCATTGCCGAGCGGGACCCCGTCGCCCTCGCGCAGCGCGAGCAG
>JAJRXN010000105.1 GCA_024276295.1 Acidobacteriota bacterium | reverse complement strand
TTCCGAAGGCCGGGCTGGTTTCGGTTGGGCTGGCGAGTCCGGCGTGGAAGTGGGCCTCGTGGCACTGCAGGCACAGGAACGGCTGGGTCTGTGCCAGGAGGTCGTCGGCAACCGCGCCATGCGGTCGATGGCACAGGCCGCAGTCCTCCTCGACGGGAGCATGCTGAAAGATGAACGGTCCGGCCTGGGCCGGGTGGCACTCGACGCACAGATCGGCCGGTCGCCCGACGGTCCTGAGCAGTCCGGGGTAGGCACCGTGGACGTCGTGACAGGAACTGCAGGTCAGCCTGCCTTCCTGGATCGGGTGCCTCGAGGGCAGCCGGACTTCGGCCCGCACCTCCGGATGGCAACGGTAGCAGCTCTCCCCGGTGTCCCGCGACCGCCGGGTGCCGAGCGGTGCCTGGGGAGCGGCTCGGTTCCATCCCGCGTGCGGGTCGTGGCAATCCGGGCACGAGAGCCCGGAGCGGGCATGCTCGCTCGCCCGCCAAGCGCCGAGGCCGTGGCTCGCCGCGTGGCACCCGAGACAGACGGCGGAGTCCGCGGACGGATCGTCCCCGGGGAATCGACGCAGGTCGTCGGGGTCGGCCGTCTCGAGATGCGTCGTGACGTCACCGTGGCAGCTTGCGCAGCCGCCCGCGAGCCCGAACCAGTCGGCCTCCCCGAGCCGTGCGTGCCTGTCCGTACCGAAGTGCTCGACGAGCCGGCCATGGCATTCGGCGCATGCGTCGCCGGGAGCGCCGGCACCCGCGGCCGCCGGGGTCTGCCCGCAGTCCCACGTGAGCGCCGCAGCTGCCGCCAGCGCGAGGATCGTTCCGGTTCTCATCTGCTTCGCCCCTCCTCGCCACGGCCGGACTCCTGCCTCTGAGCCGGCTTTCGGGCGGCTGAAGGGGCTTATACAGTCGTTAGTGCCACTTGGTCGTCTATCTGAAGCGAGCTAATAGCTCATCTATTCAATACGACCATGTCGCAGAAAACAGGAGGCTTGCCGAGGTCGCGCGCCGGCCTGTATCCTAGCGACAGTTACCCGTTGGTTATTCCCCTGCGGAGAAGCGATCGCCCGGTCCGACGAGGGACGGCGGCCGGGGGCCGGCAGGGATGCAAAAGAAGGAGGGAACATGGCGAGGCGGATCCTGATCGCGGTGCTGGCAACGATGATCGTGGGGATGTTCGCGCTGGCCGCGGCGCAGATCCCCGAGGGCAAGGAAGTCCTCAAGTTCGAGACCAAGATGGGGACGGTCACGTTCGAGCACGCGAAGCACTCGGGGTTCGAGGGCGTCGAGTGCGCGACCTGCCACCACACCTACGAGGGCGAGGGCCTGCCGCAGGCATGCAGCGAGTGCCACGCCAAGAAGGCCACCGAGAAGGCGCCGAAGCTGCAGAAGGCGGTGCACGACACCTGCTGGAGCTGCCACCAGAAGCATGCCGACGCCGGCGAGAAGCACGGTCCGGTCAAGGGCGCGAAGAACTGCAAGCAGTGCCACGTCAAGGGCTGAGTCGGATCCTTCGTTCGTTCCGGATCGCTGCGATCCGCACGAAAACCACGGGGGCGCGCCTGGCGAGGCGCGCCCTTTTCCTTGCGGCGGACCGCGGGACGGCGGCTCAGGCCATCTCGAGCAGCGTGCGGACGGTCTTCTCGATGCCGTCGGCCGCCTCGCCGATCCGCTCGGCGAGCATGTAGGCCGGCGTGGAGATCAGCTTGCGCTCGCGGTCGACGACGAACTCCCGGACCGGGCAGTCGACGTGGCGGGCGCCCATCTTCTCCAGCCCCGCCGCGGTCTCCGCGTCGGTTCCGATCGTCAGCTCGGGGGTCTCGTCCCCGAGGATCCGGGCGATCAGGGCCGGGGCGATGCAGACCGCCGCGATCGGCTTGCCCTGCCGGTGGACCTCGCGGACGAGCCGTGCGACGTCCTCCTGCACCGAGCAGTCGGGCCCGCGGACCGCGAAGTCGCAGAGGTTCTTCGCCGCGCCGAATCCTCCGGGGAGGATCAGCCCGTCGAGTTCGTCGGCCGGCACCTCCCGCACGTCCCGGATCTTTCCGCGTGCGATCCGCGCCGACTCGACCAGCACGTTGCGGGTCTCACCCTCGACGACCTCGCCGGTCAGGTGGTCGACCACGTGGAGCTGCGGGACGTCCGGCGCGCAGACCACTGCCTCCGCTTCCAGGCGGTCGAGCGTCAGCAGGGTGATCACCGCCTCGTGGATCTCCGCGCCGTCGTAGACGCCGCATCCCGAGAGCACGACTCCGATCTTCTTCGGCATGGAGAACCCTCCTCACCCGCCCGGGGCGGGCACTCGCCGAAGTCTACTCCCGACGGCACCGTCCGGTGCAGGGGCGCCGGCGTCCGTCCCGGCTAGACTCGCGGCGTGAAGCTCGACGCGTTCGACTACGACCTGCCTTCGTCGCGGATCGCCCAGCAGGCGGTCGAGCCGCGGGACGCGGCGCGGATGCTGGTCCTCGCGCGGGACCGCGCCACGCTGCGGCACCGCCACGTGCGCGATCTGCCCGAGCTGCTGGATCCCGGCGATCTCCTGGTCGTCAACGACACGCGCGTCGTGCCGGCGCGGGTGATCGGCAGGAAGGCGACCGGCGGCCGGATCGAGCTGCTGTTCCTCGAGCCCCGGGCGGCCGGTGCCGGGCAGGGCGGACCGTGGCGCGCCCTCGTCGGCGCCTCGCGCCCGCCCGCACCCGGAGCAGCGATCGCGCTGCCCGGTGGCTTTTGCGCGACGCTGCTCGGCCCGCCCGACGACGAGGGGCACGTGGATGTCGCCGTCGAGGGGGCCGGCGGCGTGCCCGCGCTGCTCGAGCGGCATGGCCTGCCTCCGTTGCCGCCCTACATCCGGCGCGGCGCGCGGGATGCGCGGCTGGCGGCCGACCGCTACCGCTACCAGACGATCTTCGCCCGCGAGCCGGGGGCCGTGGCGGCGCCGACCGCGGGGCTCCACTTCACGCCCGACCTGCTCGCGCGGCTCGAGCGGCGCGGCTGTCGCGTCGCGCGTGTGACGCTCCACGTCGGCGAGGGGACGTTCCGCGCGCCTCGGGAGGACCGGCTCGAGCGGATCCGGCTGCACGCCGAGCGCTTCAGCGTTCCTCCGGAAACGGCCGACGCCATCGCCGCGGCGCGCACGACAGGCCGGCGCGTGGTCGCCGTCGGGACGACCACCGTCCGTGCCCTCGAGGGGCGACCGCCCGCGGCCGGCGGCGACCGGCCGGAGCCGGGAAGCGGGACGACGGATCTGTTCATCCGCCCCGGCCACCGTTTCCGCTGGGTCGACGCCCTGCTGACCAACTTCCACCTGCCGCGATCGACGCTGCTCGTGCTCGTGGCCGCGTTCGCCGGCCGCGAGCCGGTTCTCGACGCCTACCGGGAAGCCGTGAGGATGGGCTACCGTTTCTACTCGTACGGCGACGCGATGCTGGTTCTCTGACGATGGGACGGCATCCGGGAGGGCGGGAACGACGATGACCGCGGCAGCCTCGATCGAGATCACGACCGGCGACGGCCACGCCCGCGCCGGCCGGCTGCGGACGCGCCGCGGCGTGGTCGCCACGCCGGCGCTCATGCCGGTCGGTACGGCGGGGACGGTCAAGGGGCTGCATCCGGACGAGGTCCGGGACCTCGGAGCCGAGATCGTGCTGGCGAACACGTATCACCTGCACGTCCGTCCCGGCGAACGGGTCGTCCGGGCGCTCGGTGGGCTCCACGCGTTCAGCGGCTGGGAGGGGCTGATCCTGACCGACTCGGGGGGATACCAGGTGTTCTCGCTGGCCGACCTGCGGTCCCTCGACGACGAGGGCGTGACGTTCCGCGACCATGTCGACGGCTCGCCCCGCCGGCTGACCCCCGCGGTCTCGATCGGGATCCAGCAGACGCTCGGCGCGGACATCATGATGGCGCTCGACGACTGCACCGGTCGGCCCGACGATCGCGCGGAGGCCGAGCGGGCGATGCGACGCACGCTGGCCTGGCTCGAGCCGAACCTCGAGGCGCGGACCGACCCCGAGGCGGCGCTGTTCGGGATCGTCCAGGGCGGCGTCTTCGACGACCTGCGCGAGGAGAGCCTCGAGCGGACCGCCGCGCTTCCGTTCGACGGGATCGCGCTCGGCGGCGTCTCGGTCGGCGAGTCCCGCGACGAGATCCGCCGCGTGATCGCCCGCTTCGGCCCCCGGCTGCCCGCCGACCGGCCGCGGTATCTGATGGGGATCGGTCTGCCGGAAGACCTGCTCGACGCCGTGGCGGCCGGATTCGACATGTTCGACTGCGTGGTCCCGACCCGCCACGGGCGCAACGCGCAGCTCTTCACGCGCGACGGGCGGATCAACATCCGCAACGCCCGTCACCGCGAGGATCGCGGACCGATCGACGCCGACTGCGCCTGCCCGGTCTGTCGCCGCTTTTCGCGCGGCTTTCTGCGGCACCTCTACGTCAGCGGCGAGATGCTCGGGCCGCGGCTCGGCACCGTGCACAACCTGTGGTTCTATCTGCAGCTCATGCGGGACATCCGGCAGGCGATCAGCGAGAGGCGGTTCGACGCGTTCCGGGCCGGGTTCCTGGCCCGTCGCGGCGAGGACGGCCCGTGAGCGGGCGACGCGATCTCGTGCTCGTCGCCGACGTCCACCTCGGACGGGACGATCCCGACCTCGAGCCGTTCTGCGCGTTCCTCGCGGCGCGGGCGGAGGACACCGCGGTGCTCGTGCTGCTCGGCGACGTCTTCTCGCTGTGGCTCGGTCGCGAGAAGTTCACCGAGCCGCATCACCACGCGGTGCTCGCGGCCTGCCGCCGCCTGCGCGCGCAGGGGGTGCGGGTCGTGTTCATCGAGGGGAACCGCGAGTTCGCCACGGCCCGGTGGCGCGGCGACGCCTTCGACGAGGTCGGCGAGGCGACCGCCGAGGCGCCGTGGGCCGGCCGCCGCTGGTACTTCGCCCACGGTGACCTGCTCAACCGCGAGGACCGCCGCGGCCTGCTGTTCCGGGCGCTGATCCGCTCGGCGCCGGTCGTCGGCGCGTTCGGGTTGCTGCCCGCACGGGTCGGGCTTCGCCTCGCCGCGCGGATCGAGCGTGCGTTGCGGTCGCGCAACCTGCGGCACAAGACGTCGATCCGTCGTGCACGCTTCGATCGCTACGCCGAGTGGCTGGCGTCCCGCGGGTACGACGCGGGGGTGATCGGACACCTGCACGTCGAGCTGGCGCTCGAACTGCCGGCGGCCGCCGGTCCGGCGCGCCGGCTCTACGTGCTGCCCGACTGGCGCACCGGACGGCGCATGCTGCGCGTGCCTCCGGAGGGTGAACCGGTGTTCGAGTCGTCCGGTCCGCCGCGCCCGTCGCCGCCGGCGGTCGTCGAGGTGCGCGAGGAGCGGGGCACCGCGGAGATGACGCTCGAGTGCGAGGTGCGCTGCGCGTCCGGACTGCCGGTCGCCATCGGCTCCGGACACGGCCCGGAAGTCCGGCGCGGGCGCGTGGTGTCGTACGATCCGGCCCGGCCGCGGACCGTCGTGGCGACGTTCGAAGCCGGTCCGCCGATCCAGGCCGGCGATCGCCTGCTCGGCGTGGAGAGGAGTCGATGATCGACCTGCCCGCGGTCGACGTTCCGTCCGGGCCCCCGTCGCGGTCCGACTCCGGGCTCGATCCCGACGCGGCCACCGGGCCGGAGACCGGCCTGTTCGGCCTCGGGATGGCGCCGGAAGAAGCGCGGTTTCTGGCCCTGCCGGTTCCATACCAGGCGACGGTGTCGTCGAGGCGGGGGACGATCGACGGGCCGCAGGCGCTGATCGATGCATCGTGCCAGCTCGATCTCTGGGACTTCGTCCTCGGCGAGCCGTGGCGCCACGGCTTCGCCGCGCTGGACGCGCCGGATGCGATCCGCGAACTCTCGGAGGAGACCGCGCGACTGGTGGCGCGGCTGCGGGCCGGCGATGCGGGCGTCCGGGAGGACGTCGACCGCGCCGGCGACCGTCTCGCCGCGTGGCTCGCCGACGCGGTCGGCAGGATGCTCGACCGGGGCCGGTTTCCGCTCGTGCTCGGTGGCGAGCACGGCGTCTCGCGTGGCGCGTTCGTCGCGGCGGCCGCGCGCCACCCGGGGCTCGGCATCCTGCAGATCGACGCGCACGCCGACCTGCGTCACGCGTTCGAGGGGCTGCGCTCGTCGCATGCCTCGGTCATGCGCCGGGCCCTCGAACTCGACGGCGTGTCGCGGATCGTGCAGGTCGGTCTTCGCGATGTCGGGCGCGAGGAAGCGCGCATGATCGAGGCCGAAGAGCGCATCGTCGCGTTTCCAGATCATCGCCTGGCAGCGGCCCGCCTTGATGGGCGGGGCTTTTCTTCCGTCGCGGAGTCGATCGTCGCCACGCTGCCCGAGAGGATATGGGTCAGCATCGACGTCGACGGGCTCGATCCGTCGCTGTGCCCCGGAACCGGGACGCCGGTTCCGGGCGGTCTCCGCTGGGACGAGATCAACTGCCTGGTCGACCTGCTCGCCCATTCGGGCGTCACGCTGGTCGGTGTCGACATCGTCGAGATCGGGCCGTCGTTCTGGGACGGACTCGTGGCGGCCAGGCTGCTCTACCGCTTCTGCGGGGCCGCGGCGGCCGCGCTGGATCCTCACTGATCGATCCCGCTTTCCTCGTATACTCACCGGTGATCGTGCCGTCCCCGGCGCGGAAGGATGGATCGATGGGCCTGTGGGGGGAGAACGAAGCCCCCCTTCCGGGAAGTCTCCTTTCCGGAGCAGGGCGGCTTCTCCTCGTGGCGTGGCTGGTCGGCTGCGCCTGCGGGTCTCTT
>JAJRXN010000104.1 GCA_024276295.1 Acidobacteriota bacterium | reverse complement strand
GGCCCCTCGACGAGGAACAGCCGCTCCTCGCGGCGCTGGCGCGCCCCCTTCGCCAGCGCGCGCACTTGGCGTGCGAGCGGATGGCTGGCCGAGGTCAGCGGGGCGGGAAGGCTCATCGCGCGGTCTCCGGGCGGAAAGGATATCGGCAATCTGCGAGAATCCGTGGCATGGAGCGACGATACGGCACCGGCCCCCGCGACCTCGCCGAGGCCGCCCGCTGGCTGACGGCCGGCGGCCTGCTGGTGATCCCTACCGAGACGTTCTACGGCCTGGCCGTCGATCCGCGCGACGAGGCGGCGGTGGCGGCGCTGTGCGCGCTCAAGCAGCGCCCGGCCGGCGCCGGGCTGCCGCTGATCGCCGGCGATCCGGCGCACGTGACCCGTTGTGCTCCGGGCTGGGAGGACGACCCGATGGCGGTCGCCCTCGCGGCGCGGTTCTGGCCCGGGCCGCTGAGCATCGTGCTGCCCGCCGGTCCGCGGCTCGTGCCGGGCGTCGCGGCGGCCGACGGGACGGTCGCGGTCCGGATCACCGCGCATCCGGTGGCCCGCGACCTGTGCCGGACGGCCGGCTCCGCCCTGGTCGCGACGTCGGCCAACCGGCGGGGCGCCGCCCCGCCGGCGACCGCGGCCGCTGCGCGGGCGGGGCTCGGGGCCGACCCGCGCCTCGCGGTGCTCGACGCCGGCCCCGTGGCGGGCGGACGGCCGTCGACGATCGTGCGGACCGCGGGCGGGCGGGTCGAGGTCCTGCGCGAAGGGGCGATCGGGCGGAACGCGATCGACGCGGCCCTCGGACCGGCGAGGGAGGCCGGAGCGTGAGCCGCGCCGTGGCCGCCGTCGTGCTGCCGATGCTGCTCGTACTGGCCGCGCCGGCGGTCCGGGCGGAGCCCCCGGTGCCGAGCGGCGCGGCGCTCGAGCGGATGCGCCAGCGGCTCGAACAGGAGATCGTCCAGCTCGAGGCCGACCGCGATCGTCTCGGCCGGCGCGAGCGGGGCGTGCTCGGGCGGCTCGACCGGCTCGAGGCGGACGCGCGCCTGCTCGATGCGAAGCTCGAACGGATCCGGCTCGACCAGCGCCAGACCCGGGGCGAGCTGGAAAAGATCGCCGGGCAGCAGCGGGCGATCGAACGACGCCTCGAGCGCGTCAAGGCCCGGCTGCGCGCGACGACGCGCCTGCTGTGGCGAGCCGGGCCGCTCGGCCGACTGCGCCCCGTGCTTTCGGCCGCCGACGCCGACCGGATGATCGCCGCAGCCCGTCTGGTGCACGAGCTGTCCCGCGGGCAGCGCGAGGACGTCGCGGTCGTGCGCCAGGATCTCGCGGCGCTCGAACTGGTACGCGCCCAGCGGGAGGCGCAGGAGATGCGCCTCGCCGCATTGCGCGACGAGGCGCTCGAGGCGCGGACCGCACTGCGTCACGCGATCCGCGCGCGCCGCGACCTGCTCGAGAAGATCCGCCGCGACGAAACTGTGCGCGAGCGGGCGCTCGAGGAACTCGCCCGCGCCAAGCAGAGGCTCGAGGAGATGATCGCGGGGCTCGCCGAACCGTCGCCGGTCGAACTCGACGTGCGGTCGTTCCGCGGACTGCTGCCGATGCCGGTCGAGGGGAAGGTCGCGCGCGCCTACGGCGACCGGATCGACCCGCGCTTCGGCACGCGGCTGCCCCATCCGGGCTGGGACATCGAGGCGGAGTTCGGCGCGCGCGTCCGCCCGCTGTTCGAGGGGCGGGTGGTCTTCGCGGACTGGTTTCGCGGCTACGGGCTGATGGTCGTCGTCGATCACGGCCGCGGCGTGCACTCGGTCTACGCCCACCTCTCGGCGATCCTCGCGCCGCGCGGCACGCGGGTCGATCGCGAGACGATCCTCGGCCGCGTCGGCGACACCGGTTCGCTCGAAGGGCCGCTGCTCTATCTCGAGATCCGCGCCGACGGCAAGGCGGTCGATCCCGCCGACTGGATCTGCCGCGGCGAGGGATGCCCGTCGTGATGCGCGTACGCTACGGGACGATCCCCATTCCGACGTCCCCGTAGCGGCGGGGCTTGCCCCGCCGATTCCGCCTTGCGCGCGCACGCCCGCGCGCACGCGC
>JAJRXN010000011.1 GCA_024276295.1 Acidobacteriota bacterium | reverse complement strand
GCTCCGGCAGCGGGCGCGGGCAGCCGGCATGGGTCCGGAAGCCGGGCACGCCGTAGAGGTCCTTGGCCGACCACGGAACGCCGGCCAGCAGCCCCGGATCCTCGCCCCGCGCGACCGACGCGTCCGTCGCCGCGGCCTCGCTGCGGGCCCGTTCCGGATCGACGGAGACGAACGCCCGGAGCCCCTCGAAACGGCGCTGGCGGTCGAGCGCGCGATCGACGAGCGACCGCGCCGTCAGGCGGCGGTCCAGCAGCGTCCGCCGGATCTGCCACAGATCGAGCGCATCGGGATCGAGCACGCCGCGCCTCCCCGGGGGGCGGCCATCATGCCACGCTCGCGCGCAGTCAGGGCGTCTCGTACCAGTAGAGCACCAGGCTGACGCCCCAGCTCCCGTTGAGCGGCGTGATGTTGTAGTCGACGGTGTGCGTGCCGGGCGGGAAGTGCGCCGTCATGTCGAGGTCCTGATCGCACGGAGCATCGTGGTGGCATGCGATGTAGCCGGGGCACCAGCCGGCGCGTGGCCACAGGCAGGAAGCGTGGCCGCAGGCGTTCCAGTTCCAGCACTCGACGGGACTTCCGGGACTGCAGTCGTCGCGCCACGGAACCGTCTCCCACACCGGCTGCCCGTCGACGATGATCTGGTTGAGACGATGGCAGAACTCGTCGCAGTTGGCGCACGACCCGCCGGGACACTGCGAACTCGACGTGCACGGCTGACCGTCGTTGGTCCCGCCGTCGCAGTAGTCGTTGCCACCGTGGCCCGTCGTGAACAGCCGGGTGTAGACCGAGGTCGCGGCTGGTGGAATATCGACCGTTGCCGTCGGCGGGTTCGCGCCGCCAAAGAACAGCACCTGGATCCCGTCGGCCGGCGGCTTGGGCGACGCCTCGTCGTCCCGCTCGCTGAACAGGAACTCGGTCGTGACCCACCAGCCGGCCTGGACGTAGTGGACGATCTTCGCGCCGACGTGGCCATTGTTCACCAGCAGTGGGGCGTAGGGCGTGACGTCGAGTTCGTAGACCCGCGGCGGGACGACACCGTCGCCGTCAGGCGGCGGCGCGTCGGTGCCGAACGGCGTGATCGCATGGATCAGCTCGAGGTTGTTGTTGGTCTGGCACGTCCCACCGGTCTGGATGCAGTCGTCGAGCACGAGATAGAGAGAGGCGGTGCGGTCCCACGGGTCGCCGCACGGGTTGTACTTGTCGCCGGGGTTGGTTTTGCCGCACTTGTCCGGAACGGTCGGCGGAGAGCAGAGCCGCGAGTCGATCGTCCAGATCACCTTGACCGACTGCCAGTCTCCTTCGGGCCACTCGACCGGGACAAGGATCTCCCAGCCGTTGGAGCGCTGGATCTCGTCAAGCTTCGGCGGACAGTTGGCCGCACCCCAGCAGAGGTACGACTCGTCGTGGGCCCGCACGCGCACGCGACCGGCGATGGCATCGACATGCTCGTTCGAGAAGTCCGACTCGTTGCCGTTGACGTCGACGGCGACGACGGCCGAGTACCAGTTGACCTCCTCCTGCAGCCCGGTCAGCGAGTGGCTCGTCGCCATGCCGACGTCGTCGACGAACTCGTACTGGCCGGAG
>JAJRXN010000103.1 GCA_024276295.1 Acidobacteriota bacterium | reverse complement strand
GTCAACACGACCGGTTTCAAGCGCAGCCGGGCCGAGTTCCAGGACCTGCTGTACCAGACCGTCACCGCTCCCGGGACGGCGTCGACGTCGACGACCAACATCCCGGCCGGGATCCAGATCGGTCTCGGGGCCCGTACGGCCGCGGTCAAGCGTCTGTTCCAGCAGGGGGACTACAAGCCGACCGACAATCCGCTCGACCTGGTGATCGAAGGGGACGGCTTCTTCCGGGTCCTGCGACCCGACGGGACCGAGGCGTACACGCGCGACGGGTCGTTCTCGGTCGACGAGAACGGGAACGTCGTCAACAGCCTGGGCTACCAGCTCGACCCGCCGATCACGATTCCCGAGGATGCCAAGTCGATCACCGTCGGGCGGGACGGGACGGTCTCGGCGCGGCTGTCCGACGAGACCGTGAGCCAGCTCGGCAGCATCGAGCTGGTCAACTTCATCAACCCGGCCGGTCTGCAGAGCATCGGCAGCAACCTGTTCGTCTACACGGTGGCCAGCGGCGATCCGATCAGCGACACTCCGGGCGTCAACGGGCTGGGGGAGATCTCGCAGGGATTCCTCGAGACATCCAACGTCAGCATCGTCACCGAGCTGGTCGACATGATCTCGGCCCAGCGGGCCTACGAACTGAACTCGCGCTCGATCCGCACCGCGGACGAGATGCTGCGCCAGCTCGCGCAGCTCGTGCAGTAGGCGGTGATGCGACGCCCTTCCGCGAGGATCACCCTGCTGGTCGCCAGCCTCGCCGCTGCCGCCGTGATCGCGGCGCCGGCGGCGACGGTGCGCCTGCCGGCCGGGCACGAGGTGCCGGCGGCACGGCCCGTGGCGCTTGGCGCGATCGCGCAGATCGAGGGCGAGGGGATCGATGCGCTCGCGTCCGTCGAGATCGCCCCCGCGCTCCGGCCCGGGCGCGAACGCGTCATCAGCAGGACGCAGATCGAGCGGCTCGTGGCGAGGGCGGTGCCCGGCACGAAGATCGCGTGGGCCGGTGCGGAGTCGGTCCGGCTGCGCGCCGCGGGCATCCCGCTCGAACCCGACCTGGTCCGCGAACGGCTCCTTGCCACCTGGCAGCCGAAGCTGCCGCCCGGCCACACGATGGAGATCGGGCAGATCACGATCCCCGCACGCGTCCTGGTTCCCGAAGGGCCGCTCGATCTGTCGATCCTGTCCGGAGACGCGCCGGGCAGCGGGACACGGACGATCCGCGTCGAGCTGCATGCGGCGGACGGGTGGACACAGCGTGTGCCGATCCGCGTCCGCCTCGAGGTTTCGGGACCGATGCTCGTCGCCGCCAGAGACCTGCGTCCCGGAGACGTCATCGGTCCGGAAGACGTCGTCGTGCGTCGCGGCGTGCTGCCGGCCCGGCGCCGGGTCGTGACCGAACCGGAGCAGGTGGTCGGACTGCCCCTGCGGGCCTTCGTCCGGGCCGGCAGGCCGGTCACGTGGCGTGACCTCGATCGGCCGGACGTCGTCGAGCCGGGCCAGCCGGTCGTCGCGAGGCTGCGTCGTGGGGCGGTCGTGCTGACACTCGACACGGTGGCGCGCTCGCGCGGCGACGTCGGCGACATCGTGCGGGTCAGGGGACTCGGCGGGCGCGGCGTGCTCGAGGCCCGCGTCGTCGGTCCCGGCGTGGTCGAGATCGTCGGATCACGGGAGGAGGGAAGATGAACCATCGTGGCCACGCTGCGGTCGTGCTTTCCATGGCGCTGTCCCTGCTGCTCGCCGGCTGCACCAGCGGACGCCGCCCTGCACCCGCGATGTATCCACCGCAGCTTCCGGATCTCGAGCCGGCGCTTCCGGCCGCGCCGGTTTCCGAAGGCTCATTGTTCCGCGACGGCGGCGCCGCCGAACTGGTCGGGGACTTCCGCGCGCGTCATGTCGGCGACGTGCTGACGGTCCGGATCACCGAATCGGCTCTCGGCACGACCTCCGCCGACAACAAGCTCGACCGCAAGTCGGACAACTCGCTCAAGGCTCCGGTGATCTTCGGATGGGAGAACAAGGTCGGCGGCAAGCTCGGCCCCGACTTCGATCCCGCGGTCGCGCTCGGCGCCTCGACCGAGAGCAGCTTCGCCGGCACCGGCGAGACGACGCGCAAGTCGTCGCTCTCGGCGACGCTGGCCGCACGGGTGCTGGCCGTCGGCAGCCACGGACAGCTCCTGATCGCGGGGACCAAGAAGATCTCGGTCAACCGCGAGCACCAGTACATCACGCTGGTCGGCATCGTGCGGGCCGAGGACGTGCTGGCGAACAACACGATCTCCTCCTCGCAGATCGCCGAACTGACGATCCACTACGGCGGGACCGGGGACGTCGCCGACGCGACGCGCCAGCCGTGGTTCCAGCGGCTGATGTCGAAGATCTGGCCGTTCTGATCCGGCAGGAGAACACGCGAAAATGAACAGACTCCGCATCGTCGCCATGGCCGCCCTGGCGATGCTCGTCGTCGTTCCCGACGGTCACGCCCAGGAGGCGGAGCCTGCGCCGCAGGTGCCGCAGGCGGGCGGGCCGGCCGCCGCTTCGGCGGTCGGCGGGACGGCGCACGTTCCCCCGACGACCACGGGAGCGGCCCAGGCGTCGCCCGGAACGGTGCCGCTGCGCGATCTGGTGCAGATCCACGGCGTCCGGGAGAACCAGCTCGTCGGCTACGGGCTGGTCGTCGGTCTCAACGACACCGGCGATGGCACGCAGGCCAAGTTCACCGTGCAGAGCATCGTCAACGCGCTGCGCCGGATGGGCGTCGTCGTGCCGGCCAGCTCGATCCGGGTGCGCAACGTCGCGGCCGTGATGGTCACGGGCGACCTGCCGGCCTTCGCCGGCCCCGGAACGCGCCTCGACGTCAACGTCGCCTCGCTCGGCGACGCCGAGTCGCTCGCCGGCGGGACGCTGCTGATGACGCCGATGCGCGGACCGGACGGCGTGGTCTACGCCATCGCCCAGGGGCCGGTCAGCATCGGGGGTGGCTTCTCGGCCCAGGGCGGGGGGGCCAGCGTGCAGAAGAACCACCCGACGACCGGGACGATTCCCGGGGGGGCGCTCGTGGAGCGGGCGCCGGAGATCTCGCTGGCCGGGCGCGACCGGTTCCGCCTCGAACTCAGGCGGCCGGACTTCGAAAACGCGTTCAGGATCGAGCGGGCGCTCGATGCCGTCTTCGGGTCGGAGGCCGCCGCGGCCCTCGACCCGGGTACGGTCGAACTCCAGGTGCCGGAGGCGTTGCGCGATCGGCCAGTGGAGTATCTCGCGGCCGCGCTCGACGTCGGCGTCGAGCCGATCGTCCCGGCGAGGATCATCCTCAACGAGCGGACCGGCACGGTCGTGATGGGAGGCGACGTGAGGCTGTCAGCGGCGACGATCGCCCACGGCAACCTGACGGTGGCGATCACGGTCTCGGCCGACGTCAGCCAGCCGGCGCCGTTTTCCACCGGAGAGACCGTCGTCGTCCCGAGCGGCGACGTCGAGACGACGGAGGAGCCGACGAGCACGCTGACGATCGAGAACGGCAGCCGGGTCGCCGATCTCGTCCAGGCGCTCAACCGGCTCGGTGTCACCACCCGCGACATGATCGCGATCCTCGAGGCGCTGCGAGCGGCCGGCTCGCTCCACGCCGCCGTCGTGGTGATCTGATGCCGGATCCCGGCCACGTGGCGCTCGGCTCCGGGATGTCGACCCGTCAGGAGGATGCCCTCCGGGCGGCGCGCGGACTCGAGGCGATCCTGATCCGGCAGATGCTCGCGGCGATGGAGCGGGCCCAGCTCGAGGACGGTCTGTTCGGCAGGGGGCCGGGCACGGGGACGATGGCGACGACCTTCGAGCTGCTGGTCTCCGAGGCGCTCGCCGAGGACGCCCCGCTGGGCCTGGCCCGCCAGGTCGTCGAGCAGCTCGCCGGCGACACCGCCGGGCGGACCGCGGTCGAGGCCTTGGCCGGCTCCCTTCCTGTTACCGATCTGCCTGTCCAGGCCCGGCACGGTCTGAACGCTTACGAAACGATGCGGCAAAGAGATTCAAGTTCCTCCCCGGTCGGCCGAAAAGACCGGTGGCCACCCACGCATCGCCCAGCCACCGAGGGCGATGGAGGGGAGACACGATGAAGATTCCAGGACACCCCGACATGCCGATCCGCCTCGCCGCGGCCGAGGCCGCGCGCCGCGCGGCCAGCTTCACCGGCCAGCAGCCGGCAGGCCGATCCGCCGATGCCGCAGCGCGGGACGGAGACCGCGTCCGGCTCTCCGACCGGGCGCGTGAACTCGCCCGGCTGGCCGACGTGATCGGCCGGCTTCCGGACGTCCGCCGGGACCTGATCGACCGGTTCCGTGAGGAGGTCTCCGAGGGCCGCTACGTGATCGACGCGCGGAGGATCGCCGACGAGCTGATCCGCGAGGTCAGGCTGCCGCAGCCGCGCTCCGGAGCCTCGCCCGCGTCATGACCGCCGGCGGACGGTCGTCTCCGGGGCAGGCGCTGAGGTCGATCCTCCGCGAACAGGCCCGCGTGTTCGACGAGCTGGCCGATGTCGTCGCTTCGCAGCGTCAGGCCGTGCTCGACGCGAATCCGACCGCTCTCGAGGAACTCGGGGCGCGCGGGCAGACGCTCGCCACGCGCTTCGGGCTGCTCGAACGCGAGCGGAGCCGGCTCGAGCCGTCCGGAGACGAGTCCGCACGCGAGGAGTTCCCGGAAGAGCGCGACGCGGCCGAGAGGTCCCTTGCGCGACTGCTGCGGGAGACTGCGCTGCTGCGTGGCGTGGTTTCCAGGGTCGGCGACGTCGTCTCGCTGCGCACGGCTGCGGTGCTCTCGGCTCTCGGCGAGGTCTACCTGCCGAGCGGGCGCGTCCGGAGCGACGAGCGTCGTCGTGGCCAGTTCGACGTGGGAGTCTGAGACGTGAGTCTGTTCAACCCGTTCGGAATCGGCCTCAGTGCGCTGCGAGCGTTCCGGCTCGGGCTGGATGCCACCGGCTACAACATCGCGAACGCCACCACGCCGGGCTTTTCGCGCCGCCGCGTCTCGCTCAGCAGCCTCTACGATCCGGCCGCCGGTGGCATGGTCCAGGCCGGGTTCGGCGTGCGGGCCGAGGTCAGCCGTGTGCGCGACCCGTTTCTCGACTTCGCCGTGCGTCGCGAGATGACCCGTCTCGGCGCGGACGATTCCCGTGCGCAGATGCTCGGCGTGCTCGAACCGGTCTTCGGTCCCGTCGACAGCGCACCACTGCAGCAGGCACTTTCGCGGTTCTTCGGTGCCGCGGACGGACTGTCCGCCAATCCAGAGAACCTCTCGGTCCGTACCGAGTTCACCGCCGCGGCCGGCCAGCTCGCCGCCACGATCCGGAACACCGCGGGGCAGATCGATGCCGCCCGCGAAGAGATCGATGGTCGCGTCGTCGAGACCGTCGGCCAGGTCAACGACCTCCTCGACCGGATCGCCCGGCTCAACGACCAGGTCGTGGCCCAGGAGGCGGGGGGAGCCGAGGCCGCGAATCTCCGCGACGAGCGCGGCCAGCTCCTCGATCAGCTTGCCCGGCTCGTCCCGGCGCGCGTCGTGATCGACGAGCAGGGGATCGCGAACGTCTACCTGACGGACTCGGGCGATGCGCTGGTGACCGCCGCCGGGGCTCGTCCCCTCGAGCTGGGCGTCGACAGCGCGGGCATGCATCGCGTGCTGGCCCGCAGGGCTTCTGCCGGGCTCGACGTGACCGACCAGTTGCGGGGGCAGGGAAAGCTCGGCGGCCTGATCGAGTCGCGTGACGTGCACGTCGCCGCCTACCGCACCGAACTCGACCGTTTCGCCGCGACGCTGGTCTCGGAAGTCAACGCGCGACACACCGCCGGCTTCGATCTCGACGGCAACGCGGGACTCGCCCTGTTCGAGCCCGACCCTCCGGGAGCCGGCACCGCGTCGACGATCACGGTCAATGCCGGGATCGCCGCGGATCCACGTCTCGTCGCCGCGGCCGGCGTTGCCGGAGCCCCGGGAGACAACCGCGCCGCTCTCGAACTGGCCGGTCTGCGCGGGCTCGGCCTTTCCGGGCTCGACGGCTCCTCGCTCAACGGATTCCTGTCCGAGATGATCGCCGACGTCGGGCGCGACGTGGCGGCGGCGTCCACCGAGCGCGATGCGAGCGCGGCGGTGGTCGAGGCGTTCGAGGCGCGGCGGGCCGAGGCCAGCGGCGTCTCGCTCGACGAGGAGGCCGCGAATCTCGTGCTCTGGCAGCGCAGCTACGAGGCCGCGGCGCGTTTCCTGCAGACGATGGACGAAGTGATCCAGGTCGCGCTGCAGCTCGGCCGGTGACGGAGAGACGCGACGATGCGAGTTCCTGACGCGACCACCCAGCAGCGCCTGCTCGAACTGATGGCCCGCAGCCGGGCACGGCGCGATGACGCCTTGCTGCAGATGGCGTCCGGTCGTCGGGTCCTGCGTCCCTCGGACGATCCGCAGGCGGCCCGCGCGCTGCTGGCGATCGCCGACGAAACCGCCGCGGTGGCGAGCCAGCTCCGGACGGCCGGGCTGGCGCGGCCGTGGCTCGATCTGGCCGAGGATGTCGTCACGACGATCGGTGAGCGGTTGACACGAGCCGGCGTGATCGCCGTGCAGGGAGCGTCGACCGCGCTGACCAGCCAGCAGCGCGAGAGCCTGGCGGACGAGATCGCCGGGATCCGCGGCGAACTGCTGGCGATGTCCGAACGGCAGCTCGACGGCCGGTTAGTGTTCAGCGGAACGCGCACCGACACCGTCCCGTTCGATGGCACCGGCGCCTACCAGGGCAACGGCGACAGCATCGAGATCCGCCTCGACGGGCAGTCGGTGGCGCTGAATCTCCCGGGCAACGTCGTCTTCGGCGAGGTGGGAGTCGGCGGGCCCCTCGACACCCTCGCCGCGCTCGAGACCGCCCTGCGGGCCGACGACATCGCGGGGATCCAGTCCGCGGCCAGCACGATCGATGCGGACATCTCGCGCAACTCGCAGGTGCTTGCGCAGATAGGAACGCGCCTGATCGGGATCGACCAGGCCTCGGCGCGACTCGACGAACGCAGGCTGCGGCTCGCGGCCCGCGCCGACGAACTGGGAGCCGCCGACCTGGCCGAGGTGATCAGTGCCGCCGAACTGAGCGACGCCAACTACCAGGCGACGCTGGCGGCGACGTCGCGACTGTTCGGACCCACGCTGTTCGACTACCTGGGGTGATGATGACGATGAGCACGGTTGAAGCGGCGCCGGTGGCTGTTGCGGGAAGCGGGCAGGGGACGACCGAGGAGCGGACGGCAATCCACGTTCGGGACGGTATCCCCGGCTTTCCCGAGATCCGGAACTGGCAGCTCCTGGTCGACTCCGAGATCGAGCCGCTGATGTGGTTCGCGGCGGCGGATCGACAGGAACCGCGGCTGCTCGTGCTCGACCCCCGGTTCGTCGTGCCGGACTACGGACCACGGCTGGGGACATCGGCGCTGGCGGCGGTCGACGCCGGTCCGGATGAACCACTCGTCGTGTTCGGGATCGTCCACGTCGAACCGGACGGGCCAGCGACGATCAACCTGCGTGCTCCGCTGGTCATCTGCCCGCGCACGATGCGCGGTGCGCAGGTGATCCTCGATCGTTCCGATCTGTCGATCCGCCATCCGATCGAGGTCGGAGATCGAGACTGACACCGAAACACCG
>JAJRXN010000102.1 GCA_024276295.1 Acidobacteriota bacterium | reverse complement strand
TCCGCCCGAGCTGGTCGTATCGATACACCTGCACGGCCCTGGGCCCGTCCGGCAGGCCGCGCCACGTCCCCCGGAAGCCGTTCGCCTGCCTGCAGCGTCACCGGAAGCAGGCCGGAGAGAGAAGCACGATCCGTGCCCGAAGACGCGACGTGAAACACGACATCAGACCATCCCCCTCGATCACGTCGCATCACGCTCCGCGAGAGAACCCGTGGGGGACACGCGCGATCGCGTCGTGAGGCAACCTGCGGGCGCGCGGGTCCAGCGTCCTGATGGCGCGTGGGAGACGCCGACGGTCGCCTCGCCCTTTTTCTATCAAGGCGCCCGACGTCGTGTCAAGAGGCCTCGGCTCACATTCCGGAGAGCCATGTCCTACCGGTAAGACATGCGCCGGCCGTCATGGATTCGCCCTGGAAACATCGGGTTCGGTCACCCGGAGTCTTTTCCAGCTCGAACGGAGAACCGCATCCCGTCCTCGGCGACCATCACCTCTACGCCCGCCGGAGCCTCGGCAGCGATCCTGTCCGCGGCCGCTCTCACGTCCTCGCCGAGGTGCGTGAGCACGACGCGCGGCACGCCGAGGTCGGCCAGCGCGCTGCGCCACTCCCGCCAGGTGACGTGCCTTCCCGCGGGGGGCTCCATCGCCGAGCACTCGACGACGGCGAGGTCCGCGCCGCGCAGGCCGTCGAGCACCTCGCCGGTGAGCTGCGTGTCGCCGGTGAACGCGACCGTCGGGCCGCCGGGACGGGCGAACCGCAGGCCGAGCGAGAGCGCCGGCGGATCGAGGTGCGGCGCATGCCAGGCGGTAACGTCGAGGCCGAGCCAGGAGACGGTCTGACCGGGCCGGATCGTCGGCCAGTCGACCGCGAACGGCAGGTCGCGATCGGCGACATCGCCGTAGAACGCGCGCACGACGCCGAGCACCGCCTCGCGCGTCCCCGGTGGTCCGAGGATCGACAGCGGCGCGGTGCGCACCCGTCGGTAGAGCGCATCGATCCACAGCAGCGGGAGTCCGCCGAAGTGGTCGCCGTGCAGGTGCGTCAGCGCGATCCCGCCGAGAGCGGACGGCGCGAGCCGTACCCGCTTGAGCCCCATCAGGGCCGTCGGCCCGAAATCGACCATCACGGGCCGCTCGGCGAGGCCCTCGATCCACGTGCACGAATGCCCGCGTCCCGCCGCGTTGAAGGCATCCGCCGAGCCGACGATCCGCAGCAGCACGCGCCCCACCTCCGTCATCGCCGCAACGGATCGCCGAACGAGAAGACACGCAACGAGAGGAAGACGAACGTGTCGTCGCGCGGCACCTGGAGGTTGACCCCCCAGCCGGCGATGATCCGGTCGTCGAGAAACGACACCGCGAGCGCCAGGCCGGTCTCGATCGACTGCTCCTCGGAGAAGTCGAGCGTCATCGTCGCCAGGCCGAGGCCCACGGCGTGCGTCACCGGGCCGGCGCCGCGCGCCTCCCCTTCCGGCCAGCGTCTCCAGTGCAGGAACCAGCCGATCACCGGCGACGGTTCCCACGTCGCCGCCGGCACGTTCTCCTGCCGCGCGAAACCGAGACTGGCGACGACGCGGCTCGAAAGCCCGAACGCCCGCAGCGCGAACTCGTCGGTCCAGCCGGCCTCCTCGATCGGCTCGTCGCCGCGAAGCAGCCGGTAGGCGACCAGCAGCCGCTGTCCTTCGGTGACGCGGCCGCGCACGGTCCGCAACCGGATCGCCGTGTCGGCCTCCCGCACCAGCGGAACCGCCCCCTGGCCCGCCGGCTCTGGTAGCGCCGCGACCGGCGCGATCTGCTCGAACCCTGCCGCGCGCACGATCAGCGCGGCCAGCGCGTCCCCGGTCTCCGCCAGTGCGGCGGCC
>JAJRXN010000101.1 GCA_024276295.1 Acidobacteriota bacterium | reverse complement strand
TCGCGCGGCCACGAACGACGCCAGCGCCGCGTGGACGTCCGCATCGAGCCGGTGGTCGGGGGCCAGCAGCCAGGAGAAGCCCCGCAGTGCGCTGGTGGCGCCGAGCACCGTCTCCCCGCTGACGATGGCGAACACGGCCGGGCCGTCGAGCATCGCTCCCCCGCGCATCCTTGCGGCGACATGCACTCCGCGGACCGGATCGGCCGAAAGCAGATCCTCGATCAGGCGGCGCGTCCGGGCCGTCGGCGGCACGATCCTGACCTGCTGGGCGTCCCGGGAGGAACGGCCCGAAAAGCGCGAGAGCGGCGGCAAGCTGATCAGCACCGGCGGATCACTCCGCGAACGATCCCGCGGACCTCCACCCGCGAGGCGGCGACGTCGGACTCGGGGTCACCGGGGCGGCCGCCTGCGATCCGCAGCACCTGCTCGTGACGCCGGACGCGCTGGAGGACCAGCGGCCCCTCGTCCACCGAGAGGAAGACGAGCCCCTCTCCGCGCACGTGCCGCCCCTCGTCGACGACCAGCAGGTCGCCATCGACGATCCGCTCGTGATCGAGGTCGTCCCCGCTGACGACGTAGAGCGCCGTGCGCCCGCTGCCGGTCAGCCAGGGCGGAATCGCCATCACCTCGTGCGGCTCGTCGTGCGTGACGACGCGACCGGCGACGACCTGCCCGGCGATCGGGGCGTCGACGGCCCGCGGCGCGGCATCCTCGGTCACCAGATCGATCGAGCGGTTCTGGTTCCAGTGGCGGCGGATCATCCCCTTGCGGACGAGGTTTGTGACGTGCTTGTGGACGGTGGCGGCCGACGACAGTCCGAACGCGCGGCCGATCTCCTCGAGACTCGGCGCGTATCCCTTCTCTTCGATGAACCTGCGAATGAAGTCGTAGATCTCGCGCTGACGCTTGGTGAGGGCCATCACGGCCTCCCCGCACCGACCACCGCACCGGCGACGATCCCGTCGCAGCCAGGCCCGGGCGCCGTGCCTTGGGCGGAGTATAGCAAACAGATGGCGAAAGCGGAGGCAGCCTGCCGGCCCGCCTCGTCGCCGCTCGCGGCGTTCTGCGGGACAAATCTCTGGTACGAAAAAGCTTAGGGGGGGATCGGCCCGTCGCGCCAGGTTTGCGGCCCCTTCGCGCCGCTGCTACGTTTTGCGCTGCCCTCGAGGGAGTCCGGTGAGCGTGCTGCTTCCATCGATGCTGATCGCGCTGGCACTTGGTGCGGCCGGTCCGGCGACCCCAGCCGCGCCGGCGAGCGCCCCCGTCGACGCCAGGGCGGCCCTGGCCGACTTCGGTCACCCTTCCCCCGCGATCGCGCGCCGCTTCGCCCGTCTCGTCGAACGGGTGCGCGAGCCGATCTCCACGGCCGACCGCCTGGCGGCGATCGACCAGATCGTCGAGCTTGGCCCGGAAACGCTCCCGCTCGTCGCGGCCGAGCTCGAGCGGCGGCACCGGCGCACCTGGGCGCCGATGGTCTATGTGCTCGGCGCCAGCGGTGATCCCCGCGTGCTGCCGATCCTGCACGACCAGCTCCGCTACCAGACCGGCAAGCCGTACCTCGAGGTGCTCTACGCGATGTCGCTCGCCGGCGACGACAGCGCGCTGATGACCGCGCTGCGCAGCACCGACGCGACGTTGACATTCGAGCCGGGGGCGACCGCGATCGACTTCATCGCCGGTTCGCTCGGCCCGGACGTCGTGCCGATCCTGATGCGCGAGATTCCTCGGCGATCGCGCGACGCGCGCGTCGCGGCGCTGCGCGCCCTCGGCACGCTGGCCGACGATCGCGCGGTCGACTTCCTGCTCAAGTGGTCGCGGAGAACCAACGCAGTCGACCGGCGCTACGCGCTGATCGCCCTGGCACGCATCGGCGATCCGCGGGCGATCCCGCGCGTGATGGAAGCGCTGATCGACGACAACGTCAAGGTGCGCGAGGCCGCCGTCGAGGCGCTGGGCTACCTGCGTGCAGAGCAGGCCGTCTCGCGCCTGGCGAGCTGGATGACGATGCCGGGCCGCTCGACGCTCAAGGCGCGCGCGATCTGGGCCCTGGGCCTGATCGGCGGTCCGGAGGCGGCCGAGGCGCTGGTGACCGCCGTTCCCCACGCCGAGGCGAGCGACAGGCTGCTGCTGGCCCACGCGTTGGGAAACACGCGGCACCCGAAGGCGCTGGCGGGACTGGCCTGGGCGATCATGACCAGCGAGCAGCTCGCAGCGACGGCGGTGCAGGGTCTCGAGAAGCTCCCGGACGGTGAGGAGGTGCGCGAACTCCTGCTCTCCGCCTGCGAGGAGCGGCACGCGCGGGAGGTCTCGCTGCGCGCCGGGCTGCGTCTCGTCCGCTTCGGCGATCCGCGCGCGACCCCGTGCCTGGTGCGCACCCTGCGCGAGGAGATCGCTGAACGCCAGACGATCGGGCCGTTCGGCGAGCTGGTGCTCGCCGAGCTGCCGCTGCTCGGATCCGAGAGCGTCGCCGAATCACTCGACCGGCTGGCGGAAGAACAGACGGCACCGGCGATCGCCCACCGGCTCAGGCAGGCCGCCCGCAGTGCGCTGCTCGTCCAGCAGCTCGGCGACGACATCGATCCGTGGATCGACCTGCTGCGCGAGGGCACGCCGACCGAGGTCGATCTCGCGGTGCGACGGCTCGGCCAGCTCGGCGACCCGCGCGCCGCCCGTCCGCTCACGCAGCTCTTCGGCAGGATTCCGCCCGACCGCAGCGTCGCGATCCCCCGAGCGCTGGGAATGATCGGCAACGACGCGGCGACGCCGTTCCTGATCTCGCTGCTGGTCGACGATCTCTACCAGATTCCAGAACTCGCGCCGTCACGGCGCGAAGCCGCGATCGCGCTGGCGCGCTACGCCCACTCGCGGCACGCCTCCGAGGCCCTGCTGACCTCGTTCCAGCTCGAGCGCGGATCGACGGCGGTGCCGCTGCTGGCCTACGCCCACATGACCGGGCGGAAGGCGATCGACGAACTCGTCCGGCTCAAGCCGCTGTTCTTCCGCAAGCGCGGCGACGACCAGGTGCTGCTCCACGAACGCGTCAACTGGGCGATCCGCATGCTGCGTCTGGGCCGGACGATTCCGATCGAGGAAGTCCGCGACCGGCAGTGACCGGCGACGGAAGGAACGCCGCGCTACGCGCCGACCGAACGCGCCGGGCCCTGGCGGTTCTCGTCCGACGTGTCGCCGGTGGATTCGCCGGGCTCGATGACGTGGATGCGCGGACGTTCGGCCAGCACCTCGTCGAGTTCCCCCGCCTCGTAGGCACGGTTGAACGCCTCGACGACCTGCGGGTCGAATCCGATCCCCCTCAGGTCGTTGATCCGTGCCACTGCGTCGGCGACGTCGAACGCCCGCTGGTACGGCCGGTCGGTGGTCATCGCGTCGAACGTGTCGGCGACGGCGATGATCCGCGCCTGCATCGGGATCTCCTCACCCTTGAGACCGGTGGGATAGCCGCCGCCTGCCCAGCGCTCGTGGTGGAAGCGCATCCCGGGGATGATGTTCTTCATCTGCGGGATGCGGCCCATGATCTTCGCGCCCCGGGTCGGATGCGATTTCATCGCCTCGAACTCGAGCGGGGTCAGCGCCGCCGGCTTCTTGAGGATCGCGTCGTCGATGCCGATCTTGCCGACGTCGTGCAGCAGCGACGAGACGTGCAGGTCACGCAGCTCCTCGCGGCTGAAGCCGAGGTAGCGGCCGATGATCACCGCATAGCGGTTGACCCGGACCGAGTGACCCTTGGTGTACGGGTCCTTTTCATCGATCGCCTCGGCGAGCGCCCGGATCGTGCCGAGGAACAACGCGTTCGCCTCGCGGGCCGCGGTGCGGAAGCGTTCGACCAGCGCGCCGAGCTTTTCGGCCATCCGATTGAAGCTCGTCGCCAGCTCGTCGAGTTCACGGACGCGCGAAGGGCGCGAGGCGACGGTGAAGTCTCCCTGCGCCAGGCGCTTCGAGACGTCGGCCAGCCGCGTGATCGGACGCGCGATGCTGCCGCCGAGGATCAGCGTGACGGCCACGGCGAGCCCGGCGGCGATCAGCCCGCCCAATCCGATGCGGCGCATCAGCGCCCGGATCGGCGCGAAGGCAAGCGCCTCGTCGGTCTCGACGAACACCCCCCAGCGGAACGAGGTCGAAGCGAACGCCCCGAGATACCGCCGCGATCCTCCGCCCGGCATGCGGACCGCGTACTCCTGGGATGCGCGGGCCGGGCCGGGGGCATCGAGGAACTGGAGCACGATCGGCCGGTCGAGAAGCTGGTCGGGGGTCTCCGAGCGGCCGGCGCCGCGCAGCGAGACGAGCTGCCTGTCCGGCGTGACCAGGAACACGGCGCTCGAGACGGGCGCCGAGCGCGTGGCGTCGTTCCAGGCCCGCTCGATCAGCACCAGCTCCTGGTAGGCCCCGAGCAGCCGGCCGCGGTGCTGCACAGGCGCGGTGATCGTGATCGCGATCACGCGCGCCGGACCGATCGCGAACGGCCCGTCGATGGTCGGTTCCCGCGCCGCCGCCGGCCTGGAGACCGCTCCCGACTCGAACAGCGCCGCGGCGGTCCGGTCGAGGGCCCGCTCGATCTCCTCGCTGAGCACGAGTTCGGGAGCCGACGCCCGCTGGGCGGGGCCGTCGAGGGGCGTGAACGAGGCCATCAGGACCGTCTCGTCGAGCAGTGAGTCGAGGAAGCTCGGGCGCCGGCCACGCGGGCCGGAAGTCGCGGCGATCGCCTCGGCCAGCCGGATCGCCTGCCGCCCCTCGCGAAGGACGAACTCGTCGAGGCTGCGGGCCATGTTCCCGGCCAGTTCGAGCTGCCGTTCGTACTGCGTCGTGACCAGTGCCTCGCGCATCTCGCGGATCGTCAGGAGCGCGAAGGCTCCGAACGGCGCCAGGGTGACCAGCAGCACCGAGCCGAGCAGGACGAGGAACAGCGGCACACGCATGCCGCGCAGCGAGAACGAGCCGATCGCCGGCCCGCCCGCGGTGCGATGGTCGTGTCCGCGCGTCACGTCGATACGGCTCCCTTGGGGGCCCGGGGCACTCCCGGACCTCCCCGGCAATGTATGTCCCCGCGCGACGGGCCAGCAATCGACGCCCGCCCGCGCCCCACGGCCGGCCAGATCGGCGTCCGGAATCGTGACGCGATGACCCGCCCGCGGCCGGCGGCGCCGTCCCGC
>JAJRXN010000100.1 GCA_024276295.1 Acidobacteriota bacterium | reverse complement strand
GCGGAACTCGACCGCCCACCGAAGTGATGGTGTCGTTCATCGACGAGCACCGGGCCCGCCGGAGGGATCCCGAGCGGCGGCCGGTGCGCCAACGCCGTGACGCATGGCTTGCGGGCCAGATCCGGCGGGACTGGCGTGAGAGCCGACACCTCTACGGAGCGCGCAAGGTGTGGCGCCAGCTTCGCCGGGAAGGGCTCGCCGTGCCGCGCTGCACGGTCGAACGCCTGATGCGCTTCCTGGGGCTCCAGGGGGTCGTCAGGGGTCGCAGGAAGCCGCGCACGACGATCTCCGGCGAGACGCCGATCTCGTGCAGCGCCGCTTCCAGCCATTCGCCGACCCACATCTACTTTCGGAGAGCCCGCATTCTGCTCTTGCGTCAACCAGGGAGCGAACGAGGAATCAGCATCGACTCCGCGCCCCTACCGCCGATGACGCATCCCGCCTTCACGCTGGCCGCCGTGATGACCGCCGCCGTGCGGTCCGCCCCAGCCGACCCAGTGGCCGGAGCCGTCCCAGAGCGGGATGTGCGTCAGCGTCCGCAGGCGGGCCATCTGGCCGCGCGAGACGTTCCGGATCTTGTGCACCGGCCACGGCGGATCCCGCTCGACGAACACGCGCGCCCGGATGCGGTCACCGGGGGCGAACACCATGCCGAGCCTTTCGAGCACGGCCGGTGGCGCGACGAGCAGGCTCACCTCGCGCCCGTCGGCGAGCCGCACCCAGGCGACCCGCGCGTCGAGCCCCCCCTCGCCACGGACGGTCTCGAGACGCACGATCTCGCCGGAGATCTCGCGCAGGGCCTCCCCCCGGCCGCGCGGGCCGGCGGCGTCGGCCGGCGTCCCGCCGCACGCCAGCACGGCGGCGAGCAGGAGCGCGGCCCCCGCCAGCCTGCCCGCGATCGGTCCTATCTCAGCCACTGCCCCGGATCCTTCCGCTTGCCGGCGACGCCCCACGATACCGCCAGCGTCAGGCCGTAGTCTGCCGCACCGTCGGTCAGTCCGACACGCCCGAGAAGCCGCCAGCGCTGGCGCGCGCCGGTCCGGGTCAGGCCGGCACCGATCGAGACCGCGTCGTCGGTCGTCGCCACGACGGCCTGCCTCGCCTCGAGCCAGCCGATCATCGACCAGCCGCCCCGGCCGGGATCGGTCTCCACGCCGACGTAGGCGTCGGCGACGTCGTCGAGCGCGAACCCCTCCGGGTCGCCGAGGAACGAGTACCCGAGTCCGGCAAAGCCGGTCGCGGTCCAGAAACGATACTCGTAGGCGAGCGCGAGCCGCGTGTCCCACGCGCCGGTGCCGAGCCCCTTCGCCTCGTCGGCCGTCGGGATCTTCACGTCGATCGAGGCGTCGATGCGGTGGACGGCCACGCCGCCTCCGAACAGCCGCACCGCGATCCCGGCGCGGACGTCGCCGACGCCGGTCTCGCTGACCGTCGCGGTACCGACGAGCGCCGCTTCCGGAGCGGCGAGCGCGCCCATCGCCGAGCCACCGCCGTGGGGGCCGGTCATCCCGTCATCGCGATGTCCGCCCGGCACCGTGCCGAAGATCGTCCGCGGCAGGATCGTGCTGACGTCCGCCCTGAGCACCGAGACCTCTCCGAAGAACCTCACGCGATCGCCGGTCGTGTAGCGCAGCCGCAGCCAGGACGTGGAACCGTCGAGACCGGTCCCGTAGTCGCCGCTCTCGTGATCGAGCAGCACGCTGACTTCACCGGCCCCCAGCGCGACAGGCGGGACGAGCGCGACGATCAGCGTCAGGACGACGGCGGCGGACAGCGGCAGGCGGCGCATCGATCGATCCTCCCTGGGCCGAGGCACTCCCGGCACGACACCACCGCAAGGAGCAAGTTCCGTGCCTGCCCCGGCCTCGTCGTTCCGGCTGCGGATTCGACGGTTTCGTCGAACTCAGGCCGCCCCGTTCGACGCATCCTGCCGCCCGCCGCGCAGCCGGGCGAGCTTGTAGCGCAGGGCCCGTTCGGAGATGCCCAGCCGCCGCGCGGCACGCGACTGGTTGCCCCCTTCGGCGGCCAGCGCCTCGGCGATCGCCTGACGCTCGAGGGCGGCGATCCGCTCGGGGAGCGTTCCCGGCGCCGCCTCGTCGTCGGCCGGCGCCGGCTGCCCGGCTTCGGACCGCACCGCGCCGAGCACCGCTCCGGGAAGCTCCGCGGTGGTGATCTGCTCGCCCTCGGCCAGCACGAGCCCGCGCTGGACGATGTTCTCCAGCTCGCGGACGTTGCCCGGAAAGTCGTATTGCACCAGCAGGTCGAGCGCCTCGCGGGAGAACGCCTTGCGCACGCCGCCGGCCAGATCGGTGTGCTTTTCGAGGAAGTGCTCGACGAGGAGCGGGATGTCGCCCCGGCGCCGGCGCAGCGGCGGCAGCTCGATCGTGACCACCGCCAGCCGGTAGTAGAGATCGGCGCGGAACGCGCCGCGGTCGATCAGCTCCGGAAGATCGCGATGCGTCGCCGCGATCACGCGCACGTCGACCGGAATCGACCGCGTCGAGCCGACCCGCTCGATGACCCGCTCCTGCAGCACGCGCAGCAGCTTGACCTGGACGTCGCCGGGAAGATCGCCGATCTCGTCGAGGAACAGCGTCCCGCCGGAGGCCGCCTCGAAGCGGCCGATGCGCGCCCGGTCGGCGCCCGTAAAGGCCCCCTTCTCGTGCCCGAACAGCTCGCTTTCGAGCAGTGTCGGCGACAGGGCCGCGGCATTGACCGCCACGAACGGGCCGGCGGCGCGCGGGCCTCCGGCATGGATCGCCCGCGCGATCAGCTCCTTGCCGGTCCCGCTCTCACCGTGGATCACGACGTTGACGCTCGTGCGGGCGACGCGTTCGACCTGGGCGAGCACGTCGAGCATCGGCCCCCCGGCGGTGATGATCCCGGCCGGCGTCTAGATCCGGCCGAGCCGCCGGCGCAGCGCGCGGTTCTCGCGTCGCAGCCGGTTCTCCTCGAGCGCCCGGTTGCCCGCGAACTCGACCTCGTCGAGATCGAGCGGCTTGAGCAGGTAGTCGCTGGCTCCGTCGCGCAGGCAGGCGACGGCGTCCTTCACGGTGCCGTAGGCGGTGATCACGATCACCCGAACGTCGGGCTCGCGTGCGACGACCTCGCGCAGCAGGCCGCGGCCGTCGAGCCGCGGCATCCGCAGATCGGTCAGCACGATATCCGGCGGACCCTCGGCGAGCCGATCGAGCGCCTCGCGCCCGTCGCCCGCCTCGATCACCTCGGCGCCGAGGTCGGCGAGGAACCCGGCGAGCTGCTCGCGCTGGGCGGGATCGTCCTCGACGACCAGGATCCTGGCCTCGACACTCATCGGTCCGGCTCTCCGGCAAGGGGCATCACGAGCGTCACCTCCGCTCCGCGGGGTTCCCGGTCGACCGCCAGGATCTCCCCGCCGTGCTCTTCGAGCACGCGGCGTGCCAGCGCGAGCCCGAGCCCCGTCCCGCCGGCCCGCGTCGTGACGAAGGCGTCGAAGGCGCGACCGATCAGCTCCTCGCCGAAGCCGGGCCCCTCGTCGCGCACGCAGATCCGCGCCACCCGGTCGTCGGCGTCGATCTCGATGCCGACCCGCCCGCCCCGGGGACTGGCCTGCACCGCGTTGCGCACGACGTTGAGCATTGCCCGGCGCAGCGCCGACTCGTCGGCCGGCACGACGATCTCGCGCCCCGTGACGTCGATCGCCACCTCCTGCGGCTCCGCCTCCGACGAGACCAGACCGGCGACATCCTCGGCGAGCGCCCGGAGAGAGACCGGCCGCCGCTCGCCGGAGACCGGACGCGCCAGTTCGAGAAAGCCGTGGAGCGCCTCGTCGAGCCGCCGCACCTCGGCCTCGATCCGCTCGGCGAACCGGACGCACTCCTCGCCGCCGGCCGGCCGGCGCCGCAGCCGCTGCGCGGCGAGGGCGATCGCGTTGAGCGGGCTGCGCACCTCGTGGGCCAGCCCGGCTGAAAGGGCGCCCGCCGCGGCCAGCCGCTCGCTCCGCCGCCGGGCCGCCTCGGCCTCGGCGAGCCGTCGCGCGGCCTGCTGCCGCTCGATGGCGCGGGCGCGCTGGACTCCCGCGAAACCGAGCGCCGCAAGACCGGCCAGGGCGAGGCCGAGGCCGGCGAGCAGCGAGCGCATCAGCGTCCTGCGGGTGATCCGTTCGATGCGGGTCGCGTCGATCCCGACCCGGACCACCGCCGAGCGCCCGGCGGGGACGACGACCGGCGCGCGGGCCTCGATGACGCGCCGGCCGCGCACCGACACCGGTCCGGGCGAGCGGGTCGCCGGTGGCGGAGCCGGGCCGCCGTCCCAGGTCGCCGAGTACGACGCGACGCCCTGCTCCTCGAAGACGAGGTAGACGACGTCGCCGGAGCCGACGAGCGCCTCGAGCAGCCGCGGGACCCCGGTCAGCGCAGCGAACGCCTGCACCTGGCCGCGGTGGGCGCGCACGGCGACGATCCCGCCACGCTCGTCGCGCACCGCCGCGAGCAGGTGCGTCGCGGTGCCGTCTCCGGCGGGAAGACCGTCCCCGCGGATCAGAGTGTCGGCTTCGCCCCGGCACAGCGGCTCGAGTTCACCGATCACCGCACGGCGCTCCGGGGCGGAGAGCGTGCCGTAGACCTCGTCGACGGCGGCGCAGCCGGGGTCGACGAGCAGCACCGCATCGAGCCCCGCCTCCTCGGCGAGTCCGGCGATCTGTCCGCGGGCGTCTCCGGAACCGCGCGCGAGCGCCGCGAACGCCCGCGCGTCGTCGAGCAGCTTCCATCGCAGGAGTTCGTCGATCTCGAGCGTCGCCGCATCGGCCCCGGCGAGCGCGATGCCGAGCGAGCGACCGAGCACGTCCGCCTCGGAGGCGACGATGCGGGCGACCTCCCGGCGCTGGGCCCTGGCCTCGAGCAGGGACCAGGCCCCGATCGCGACGAGACCCAGCGCCACGCCGAGAAGAATCAGCCAGCGGGGCCAGGGACGCATGGCGGCGATGGTAGCCGCGGCGGACCGGTCGCGTCATCCCGCACCCGACCGGAAGCCGGCGTCCGTCAGGCCGGCTCGACCGCGGCGAGGAGTGATTCGAGGCGCTCGCGGGAGATGCCGAGCATCTCGGCCGCCAGGTCGCGATCGCCGCCGACACGGTCGATCGCCGCGGCGGCGTAGACGCGCGCCGCCGCCGAGGAGAGGCGCGCCAACGAGTCGTCGAGCGTTCCCTCGAGCGGTGCGACCCGGCTCAGCGCGGCGAGTTCCGGATCGGCCACCCGAGCGCGCAGGTCGAGATCGTCCGCGTCGATCAGGTCGCCGTGGGCCAGCACCGCGGCGCGTTCGAGTTCGTTCTCGAGTTCGCGCACGTTGCCCGGCCAGCGGTAGGCGACGATCCGTTCCAGCGCCGCCGGCGAAAGACGCAGTCCCGGCCGGCCGAGCGCCTCGGCCTGGCGTTCGAGGACGACCTGAGCCAGCAGCGGAATGTCCTCGGGGCGCTCGCGCAGCGAGGGCAGCGTGATCGGCACGACCGAAAGACGGTAGTAGAGATCTTCGCGGAACTGCCGCGCGGCGACCTGCTCCTTGAGATCGCGGTTCGTCGCCGCGATGATCCGGATGTCGGCGCGGCGCATCTTCGTGCCACCGATCCGGTCGTAGGTCTTGTCCTGCAGCAGCCGCAGGATCTTCGCCTGCAGCGGCATCGGCATCTCGCCGATCTCGTCGAGGAACAGGGTCCCCTTGTCCGCCGCCTCGACCTTGCCGATCGCCTTGGCGTTGGCGCCGGTGAACGAACCCTTCTCGTGGCCGAAGAGCTCGTTCTCGAGCAGCGTCTCGGGAATCGCCGCGCAGTTGATCGCGATGAACGGTCCGCGGGCCCGCGGCGAGAGTACGTGGAGAGCCCGGGCGATCAGCTCCTTGCCGGTCCCCGACTCGCCGAGGATCAGCACCGTCGTGTCCGAAGGCGCGACCTTCCCGACCAGCCGGACGATCTCGCGCATCGCCTTCGAGCGGCCCAGGAGCGCCGGCATGCCCGGCTTGTCCGGCAGCAGCCGGCCGTCGGCGATCGGCGCGCGACGAGCGACGAGCGGAGCGACGACCGTCGCGATCGCGTCGGGATCGCCGGTCGCCAGGCAGTCGACGGCGCCCGAAAGGAAGGCGCGGCGCACCGTCGCCGCGTCGAGCGCGGGACCGGCGACGACGACCGGCAGCGCAGGGTCGGCCTCCCGCAGCGCGGCGAGCGACGACTCGACCTCGGCAGCCGAGACCGCGCAAACCACGACGACGCCGGCGCGCCCGGCGGCCGCGATGCGCAGGGTGTCCTTCTCGTCGAGTCGCTCGACGCGTGCCCGCTCGAGCCGGGCGGCGAGCGCCGTGGCGAGTTCGGCCGACCCCTCGGCCGAGCCGGTGACGATCAGGTCGCGATGTGCGGTCTTCCCCAAGATCCTGCTTCTGGCGGCACGCCCGGCGCGGCCGCGTGTCGATCTACCCTGATGTGCCGCTCAGCGGTCGTCCTCGTTGCCTGACGCGGCCCCGCTCAGCCGCGCGAGTTCGGCTTGGAGTTCAGCGAGGCGTTTATGCGTCATCTCGAGCCGCTTGACGTTGTCGAGGCCCTTTTCGGCCGCCCGCTCCTCGTCGGTCTCCTTCGGTCGCGGCAGGTACGGATTGTGCAGCGACATGACCTTCTGGTTCAGGCGCGCGATCTCGGCCTGGATCTGCTCGATTCGCTGCTGCTGCGCCTGCCCGGCCGGCTTCGCGCCCGGCCGGCCACGCTTCGCGGGTTCCTGGGACAGCGGCGGCAGCGTGGCGATCGGCTGCTTGTCCTGCGGCAGCGGCTCGTAGAGCCGGTCGAGGTCCTTGTTGGTGATGATGATCACCTCGCGGCCGGTCTTCGGGTCGATCCGGCGCGGGAGCCTCGACATGCGGTTCTTCTTCGCGGCGTTGGCGCGGGCGGCCGCCGCGATCCCGCCGACGGCCGGAG
>JAJRXN010000099.1 GCA_024276295.1 Acidobacteriota bacterium | reverse complement strand
GGGCAGAAAGGCGCTTCCGGCGGCCCACGCGCCCCGGCGGGGCCCGCGGGCACGCTCGCAGAGAAGGTCGGTCGAATCGGCGGGGTGTTACGGAGCGGGAGGTCTTGCGCTACGGACACGCCGACGGAGAGACGCTCGATCCCCAGGGGCCGGGCCCGCCACAACCGTCGTCGACGGCGCGCACGAGATAGTGCCAGCCGGAACCGGCCGGCGGAACCTCCGGCTCGAAGTATTCGGTGTCGGTCGGATCCGGGTCCGTGTCGGTGCGGCAGACGCCGTCCCCCGCCTGGCCGAGCCGGCCGCGCAGGACGTCGTAGCGATCGGCGGTCGGCGCCGCCTGCCACGAAAAACGGGTCTCGTCCGTCGCCCCGACCGGCTCGGCGAACAGAGACTCGACTTCCCGCGGGGTACCGGCCAGCGGATCGAGCACCCCGCAGTCGACCGCATCGTCGATGCCGTCGCCGTCCTGGTCGACCGGCAGCCGGACGAAGTCGCCGAAGACGTCGAGGTGGTCCGACGCCGTGTCGGTCACCCCGCATGGCAGGGGGGTGCCGGCCTTCGGCAGGTTGTTCCCGGGCGGCGGATCGTCGATCCCGTCGTCGTCGCAGGAGTCGTAGACCTCCGTCCCCGTCCCCCCCGCGTGCTGCTCGAGCCAGAGGATGTCGAGAATCCGGTACGTCGCCGGATGCGTGACCGGATCCTGCGGGTCGTCCTCGTGGAACGCCTCGAGACGCGTCATGCCGGCATTCTCGAGCGTGCGGAACGGGTCGTAGATCACGGGAAACGTGATGTCCGCACCGAGCCGGTAGGTGACCGGCAGGCCGGGCGGCGGCGCATCGAACACGGGCGCACCGAACGGGCCGTTGCGCGGATCCTCGTTGAAGTCACCGGTCAGCACGACCGGCGAGCCAGGCGTGGCGGCCCGAACCAGCTCGATCGCCTGCACGACCCGGCGGATCTCCACTTGGCGCCGGAACTTGCTCGTGTCGGACGTGCCGGCCTTGAGATGCACGGTGATCACGGCCCACGCCGCGCGCCCCGCCTCGATCTCGATCCACACGACGAAGATGTCCCGCGTGATGTCGTTGGCGTCCGGATCACCCGACAGCTCGGCCGCGCTGTACGAGACGCTGTCGACGATCGGCCACCGCGACAGCACCGCGGTGCGCTCGTTGCCGGACAGCGTCCCGGAGATCTCCGAGATCGCCCAATACGAATAGCCCGCCTCGGCGGCCAGTTCGTCGACATGATCGCGATCGGTCGCGCCGAGCACTTCCTGGATCGCCGCCGCGTCGGCATCGACCCGGCGCAGGACGTCGACCAGCGCGTTCCACGATGCATCGCCCGGCGTTCCGAGACCCTGCGTGTTGTAACTGCCGACGCGCAGGCCGTCGGCCCGGAACGTGCCGCACGGAGCGCCGAGAACCAGGAGTGCCGCGGCCACCAAGGCCACCTTCCCATGCACAGGTCGCATCGGCCCTCCCGGAACGGAGACACACCGGAATCATACGGCGAAAGGGGCGGCATGCGCGCTCAGGCGGAGCCTTCGGGACGTCTCCGCACGGCCCCCGCGACGAGCAGCGGCACGAGCCGGCGCAGGCTGCGGGACGCCAGCAGTCGAGGCGCGGACCATCCGGCGTCCGTCAGCGCACGCCGGATGTCCGCCCGCATCGCCCCGCGCTCGCCGTTGCGGGCGTGGAGCAGGGCGGACTCCAGGTGGAGCCTGGCCAGCCTCCTGCGGACGATCCGCACGCCCCTGCCTCCCAAGTGGCGGGCGAACGCGCGATAGCTCTCGGTCTGCAGCGCCAGACGCCGCCGTGCGGAGAGCGACGACCACATCCCGCCCGCATGTCGCCGGTACGCGGCATCGCACCGCGGCTCCCAGGCGATCGGCCCCCGTTCGAGCAGCAGCACGTGGAGCGACCAGTCGGTGAACGACAGCTCCCGGAACCACTCCGGCAGGTCGGCCAGCAGTGCACGCCGGAAGACGAGCCCGCACGCCGGCACGGGGTTGCCCTCGAGCACCCGCTCGAGCGTCAGCACGCGGGGAAGCCTCGGGCTGCAGTAGCGCCCGCCGGTCGGGTTGCCGGCCTCGTCGACGAGTTCGGCGTCGTGCGTGCACCCGGAAAGGTCCGGCCGGGCGTCGAGAAGATCGACCTGCCGCTGGAGCTTGTGGGGCGACGTCCAGAAGTCGTCCCCGTCGAGCAGTGCGACGAACTCGCCGCGGCAGCGGGCGAGCGCGTCCAGGAAGTTCTCCACCGGACCGAGGTTGCGCTCGCGCAGCAGCGGCCGGATGCGATCGGGGTGCCGTTCGGCCAGCGCGACGACGAGGTCCCGCGTGCGGTCTTCCGAGCGATCCTCGGCGACCAGCAGTTCCCACGGAAAGTCCGCCTGCTGAACGAGGACGCTTTGCAGGGCTCGTTCGACGTAGCGTTCGTGATTGAACGTCTTGACGAGAACGCTGACCTTCATGCGCCGGGGGTCGTGGAGGCCCTGCTCTCGAGTGCCAGCCGCCGGCGAAGCTCGGCGGGCGTCATCACCGGCCTGTCGTGCTCGGCGGCCAGGCGATGGACACGCCGGAGAAGCTCCGCGTTCGTCGCCAGGCGCGAGCGGGAGCGGTCGTGGTGGATGTTGTCCTCGAGACCCACGCGCACGCCGCCCCCCATCGCGATCGCGACGGCGTTCATCGGGAGCTGCGCGTCGCCGAGACCGGCGAGCGACCACAGGGAACCGTCCGGCAGTTCTCGGAGCATCGCGCCGAGATGGAGCAGGTCCGCCTGGGCACCGGCGATGTTCCCGAGCAGCAGATTGTAGTAGAGGGGCGGCCGCAGCAGTCCCTTGGCCAGGAGGTACCTGCTGTAGTTGATCATCCCGAGGTCGAAGGCCTCGAGTTCGGGCAGGATCCCGCACTCCTTCATCCGGCCGGCCAGGCCGACGATCACCTCCGGGGCATTGAGCGAGGCCTGCCGCGTGAAGTTGAGCGAGGCGAGCGTCAGACTGCCCATGTCGGGCTTCAGGTCACCCTCGAGCCCGAGTGGTTCGGCCCGCCGCTCGAGGTCGCGGAACCTGCGTCCGCTGAGCGAGACGCAGATCACCAGATCCGGCGCGAAGCGGCGGATGCCCTCGATCAGCTTCCCGTAGACCTCGGCGCAGCACGTCGGCTCGCCGGTTCGCTCGTCCCGCGCATGGAGATGGACCATCGTGATGCCGATCTCGACCGCACGATGCACGTCCTCGACGATCTCGGCGACGGTGATCGGGACGTGCGGCGTCATCTCCTTCGTCGGAACCATGCCGGTCGGCGTGAAGTTGACGATCAGCGGAATCACCGCTCCACCTCCTCGAGCGTCCTGACACTGCGTGCCGGGACGCCGAGGACTTGAACCCGGGCCGGGACGTCCCGGGTCACGACCGCGCCGGAACCGACGACCGCGCCCTCCCCGACGGTCAGGCCGTCGAGGATCACGGCGCCCATGCCGATGAAGGCACCCTCACCAATCCGGGTCCGACCGGCGACGTTCGCGCCGGGCGACAGCGTGACGCAGTCCCCGATCGAGGCATGATGACCGACGAGGACGCCGCGATTGAGGATCACGTGCTCGCCGATCGTCGTGTGGGCCGCCACCACGACGTGCGGACCGACGATGCAGCCGGCGCCGAGCCGGGCGCTCCGCGAGACGTGGGCGCTGGGGTGCACGAACGTCCCGAACCGGAGCCCGCGGGCGGACGCCTCGGCGATGAACGCGCTGCGCGCCGGGCTGCCGACCGCGCAGACGGCCACGCAGTTCTCGGGCAGCGACGGAATGTCGTCGATCCAGAGCACCGGCACGCCGTGCACGCTCGTGCCGCAGGCCTCGCGCCTCCGTCCCTCGATGAACGCGACGATCTCGTAACGGTCGTGTTCCGACGCCAGATCGGCGACTTCCTCGGCATAGCCGCCGGCGCCGAGGATGACAAGCCGCCTCCTTCCGCTCGCGTCGCTCACGGTCCGCACCTCCGGTACGAGCTGTCCGTCATTTTGGATGGGGTCCGGAGAGTACCACCGCCGACGGCCGGGCGGAAGCTTCCGCTGGTCACCTCCTCGAACCGTCTGTCCGAAGAAGGCGCGAAGGGCGGGAGCAGTCCCGGTGAGGTACTCGACGGTGCCGGTCCCGGCACCCGCATCGCCGGCGGGTCGGTCTCGACTCCCGGCAACGGCGCCAGGAACATCGCCCAGAAACGCCCGCCGGCCCCGGAGGCCGTCATCGCCCACGCCGCGCTCGACCGCGTCGTCTTCGGCCTGCGGATCGGCTTCGAGGAAGTTCCCACGGCGCGGCCGAAACCCGCGGGCGAGGCGGCGTTCATCCCGTCGATGGCGGAAGAATGAACGACGACGC
>JAJRXN010000098.1 GCA_024276295.1 Acidobacteriota bacterium | reverse complement strand
GTCGAATGCCAGCGCCTTCGGCGACGAGGTCGGCGCCCGGGAGGAGGCGGAAAGGGACGGGATCGCGGCCGCGATCAGCAGCGCCGAGGCCAGCAATGCGGTGACGGAGACGGTGGTCCTGAATCGCATCTTCTTTATCTCCTGAAGGATTCGCATCGGGCGGCTTTCGGGGACCCGGCCAGCCGCATTCGTCGTGTCGCCACGCCGCCGGGGCCCGACGGACCGATGCGCCAGAAGGGAGTTCGCCTTCGTGGCGAACCCGAAACGCTCCGGTCGCGTCAGCGGATCACATCAGGAGAACGGAGAAGAGCAGATACGGGGCGGTGTGCCTGCCCGCGCCGGGGGCGCTGACATCGAGCGTACCCGCGCAGGGTCCGTTCGCCGCCACCGGCGCCGAGGCCCCCTTTCCACAGTCGACCGTCGGAGAGGGGGTGGAGGGATGCGGAACCACGACCGCACCGGGGAAGGGGGAGGCCTCGTCCGTCGAACAGCAGGTCTCGACGGTCGAACCCGGAGCGTCGTGGCTGCAGCAGTGGGCGGCCTGAGCTTGGCACGTCTCGCATGCCGAAGGGCACGTCCCGGCGAGCAGAGGTCCGATCGCGAGCACCAGCGCGGCGATGATCACCACGCCTCGCAGCTTTCCGACCCTCGAACGGAACATGCCGGCCATCATGCGGACATTGTCGGCTGGGCGGGAGCGGATGTCAAACGTGCCGGTCCGGAGCCCTGTCCGTGCGGGACCGGAAAACGCGGTTTCCGGGGGATGCCGTCGGCCGGAGCTATACTCGCTTCTCCCGAGCCCCGTCCGTGGCGGGGGATCGCACACGGAGCGGACCATCGATTCCAGATCGCGAGGCCAAGGAGTCTCCTCGTCCGGGAAACGGGACTCCCGCGTGCCGATGCCGCTGTCCCGGCGCGGGCTGCCCCTCGGCTGGCGTCTTGCGATCATCACCTCGCTGATCGTCGTGGCCGTGATGGGCGGCGTGACGATTCCGGCACGCGTCCACGACATGCGGCTCGACAAGGCCGGACGCGAGGAGCTGCTCGCCGAGTCGCTCTCCCCGCTGATCGTCCAGATCGAGCGTGCCCGGACCCTGGCCGAAGTCGAGCGTCGGATCGCCGCGTTCCACGGAGCGTTCGTCGAACGCGGCTACGAGCAGCATCACCTCGTGCTGCGGGACGCTTCGGGAGAGGTGCTGCTCCGGACGGCCCGCGGCGTGTCCGAGGACGGGTCGGAGGACGCTCTGCGCGCCACGGTCGAGGTCACGTCGGCCGCGCTGCCGGGCGGTCGGGGGGCGGTGACCGTCTTCGAGGACGCCGCCTCGTGGAAGCGCGCCGCCGCGACGCGATGGCGTTCCTGGGCGCTGCACGTCGGCGTCACGTTGTTCTGCATCCTCCTCGTGCTGCATTTGGCGATCGGCATGCTCGTCCTGCGTCCGCTCGACAAGCTGCTCGCCGGGGTGCGCAAGATGGAGATGGGACTCTGGGACGCGGTCGAAGTCCCCCGGGGTGCGTGGGAGATGCGCTGGCTGGGCTGGCGCTTCCGCAACATGGGCCAGGAACTCCAGCGCACGGTCCAGCGCCTGGTCGCGGCCGAAAGGCGCGCCAGCAGGGTCGGGGACGACGCTCCGCGCGATCCACGCGACTTCGAACCGGCCCGGACCGGGGACGCCGGGGATGGCCACCGGACGGCGGGTCCCGAAGAACCCGGGCTCGCCGACCTCTGGGCGCGCTGCCACCAGCTCGAGTCGATGGACCCGGAGAGCCCATCGGCGCACGAGCTGGCGACGCGGGTGTGGTCCGAGGAAGCCGTGTTCGCCGAGCGGTTCGGCGACATGGAACTCAGGGCGCGACTCGAGAACGCGGCGCTGCGCCTGCTCGTGCCCGACGAGTTCGCGGCGCTCGAGCGGAAGCTGGTCAAGCGCGAGAAGGCGATCCAGCCTTGGATCCGGCGCCGGCTGGACGAACTGCGGCGCGCGCTCGATGCCGAGCGCATCCCGTACGTGCGGCTCGAGTACCGGGTCAAGCACGCGGCCGGCATCTGGCGCAAGATGGAAACCGCCGGGCTGCGCCTCGAGGAACTCCACGACGTGATCGGGTTCCGGATCATCGTGCCGACCGAGCCGGACTGCTACTGGGTGCTGGGGATCGTGCACGGCGTGTTCCAGCCGCTGGTCGGCCGTTTTCGCGACTACATCGCCGAACCGAAGCCCAGCGGGTACCAGAGCCTGCACACCACATTGCGTGCGGCGGACGGCACGCTGTTCGAGGTGCAGATCCGGTCGGTCGCCATGCACGTCGACGCCGAGCGGGGCGATGCCGCCCATGTGCTCTACAAGCAGCGCCAGGACAAGCCGCTTCCGCCCCGCCGCCGCGGAGGCCTGCTCGGACTGATCTCCCGCCGGCGTCGCGAGTAGCTGTTTCCCCGCGAAACGTTTCCAGATGAAACAGGTGCCACGCGGACCGGCCGGATGTCCCGGCTGGCGGGGCGTCCGGACGCCGCCGGGGCGGTTCGTACGGTCGGCACGGGTGTTGCATGGAGGAGCCGGTGAAGAGCCGCCGGTGGCCGGGCCGGTCCCGGTCCGTCGCGCCGCGGTCGAGGGAGAGGGATGTCATCGAATCCGGCCGAAGGCGGGAACCTCCCGCGGCTGCCCGCGAAGCACGGCTGGCAGCAGGAGCGGCGCTCTCAGCCGTGGCTGGACGCCAACTTCCCCTGCCGGGCGGCATGTCCCGTCGGCACCAACGCCGGCGGCTACGTCACGCTGATCGCGCGCGGGATGTACCGCGAGGCGTATCACCTCGCGCGGCGGCCCAATCCGTTCGCGTCGGTGTGCGGTCGCGTGTGCGCGCATCCCTGTGAAGCCGCCTGCCGGCGGGGAGAGATCGACGCGCCGGTGTCGATCCGGGCGCTCAAGCGCTTCGTGACCGAAACGCACGGCGTCGAGAGCGCGAGCAGCTTCGAGGAGATCCTCGAGGTCGTCGAGCGTCCCCGCCCGCCCGCGGCGAGACCGGGCAGCGTGGCCATCGTCGGGGCCGGTCCTGCCGGTCTGGCCTGCGCGCACGACCTGCGACTGATGGGCCACGAGGTCACGATCTACGAGAGTTCGGTCGTTGCGGGCGGCATGATGCGCCTCGGCATTCCGGAATACCGTCTGCCGCGCGAGGTGCTGCAGGCGGAGATCGAGCTCATCCGCTGGCTCGGGGTCGAGATCCGCTACGGCTGCCGGATCGGCCAGGACATCGCATTCGAGGAGCTGTGCCGCTCGCACGATGCGGTCTTCGTCGCCACGGGGTGCGGTCGCGGCCGTCGGCCACCGGTTCCGGGCGGCGATCTCGATGGCGTGTTCGACGCGGTGCAGTTCCTCGCGGCGGTCAGCATCGGCACCTCGATCGAGGTCGGC
>JAJRXN010000097.1 GCA_024276295.1 Acidobacteriota bacterium | reverse complement strand
TGCGCCCGTCCGGCCCCACGTTATCGGCAGGATCAGGAGATCACCGATGCCGATGGCGGACCGACGACTTCCACGCCTGCCGCGCGGCGCGTTCGTCGCGCTCCTCCTGTGCGGGCCCGCATCCGTCACCGCCCTGGCCGCCGTCTCGATCTACGAACCGCCGGAAGCCCTCGCACCGCGCGCCGCGCTGATCGTCGAGGGCGTCGTCCGCGCCAGCAGTTCGGCTCTCGATCCGGTGACGGGGCGACTGGCCACGTACGTCACGCTCGACGTCACCGCGGTGCACCGGGGGCCTGCCGACCTCGCGCGACTCGTGATCCGCGAGCCGGGCGGGACCTGGGGCAGCCTGCGTCACGCGATCGACGCGGTGCCGGTCTACGCGCCGGGAGAGCGCGTGCTGGTCTTCCTCGAACCGGGCGCCGACGGCGCCCTGCGCACCGCGGGACTCCTGTTCGGCAAGTTCACGCTCGCCGACGGCAGCGGCGGCGAGATCGCGCGGCGCGATCTCGGACGCGCCGGCCTGATCGGATCGCGACGGCCGAGCGGAGACGTCGAGGAGTTTCCGGCCGGAGAGATCCGCGCGCTCGCCTCGGGCGTCAGACCGCTGGCCGCGACGGCGGCCCCGGCCTGGCGCGCGGTTCCCGACGAATGGGACCGCCTGCTGTGGGACGACGCGACCGGTGGCGGCAAGCCGGGCGGAACGGGCGGCTCCGATCCCGGCCTCGACTTCGCACCGATGAGCGACACCGATCCGGTGCGCTGGCGCCAGGCCGACTCCGGGACCGCGGTCTCGGTCGCCATCGACCGCACGCGCGACCCGCTCGGCGATCCGCAGCTCGCCGTCGACCAGATGATCCGCGCCCTCGGCGCCTGGACCGACGTCCCCGAGGCACGCCTCGAGCTGGTCGCCGGCGACACGAACGTCGACTGGGTCGGAGCGGGCAAGGGCAGCCCGGCGAGCAACTATCCCGACTTCAACATCATCCTGTTCGGCGATCCCTACAACGACATCACCGACCCTTCCGGCTGCAGCGGCACGCTGGCGATCGGTGGCTACTGGTACACGAGCGACCCGGCGCAGCAGACGACGGTCAACGGGCGCACGTTCTGGGCGGCCCTCCGGCTCTACGTGATCTTCGCCAACGGCTTCGAGTGCTTCCTCGGCAATCCGGACAATCTGGCCGAAGTCGGGACACACGAACTCGGACACGGCATCGGCTTCGGCCATTCGACGGTACCCGACGCCATCATGCGCTCGAGCGCGTACGGAAGCCGTGGCCCGCGGCTCGGGGACGACGACCGCGATGGCGCGCACTGTCATTACCCGCACGTGCTGACCGTCACCGCCCCGAACGGCGGCGAGGACTGGCAGGCCGGCACCACGCGGACGATCACCTGGACCGCGACGCCCGAGGCCGGACCGGACCCGGGAGTCGTCGATCTCGAGTACTCGACGGACGACGGCGCGAGCTGGTCACCGATCGCCGCGGACGAGGCCAACGACGGCGCGTACGCCTGGAGCGTTCCGGACACGCCGACGTCGGTCGCCCGGGTGCGGGTCCTCCGCCCCAACCGCGTCTCGCCGACCCCGGCCCCGTACCCGCCGGCGTGCAGCGAGGACCGCAGCGACGCCCCGTTCACGATCAGCGCCGCGTCCTCTCCGATGGCGGGCACGAACCCCGATGGCTCGGCGGCGACGACACCGCTGACGATCACCCCGGCGGCCGGCGGACAGATCACGCTCTCGTGGGGCGCCTCCTGCTCGGCCGATGTCGACGACCACGCGATCTACGAAGGTTCGCTCGCTTCGCTGGCCGCGGGGACTTGGGATCACGTGCCGGTGACCTGCAGCGCCGGGCCGGATCTGACCGAGACGATCACGCCCTCGGCCGGATCGCGCTACTTCCTCGTCGCGCCGCTGGCCGGCGGCAGCGAAGGGCTGCTCGGCTCCGGGTCCGCCGGAACCGACCGGCCGGCGTCGGGTTCGGCCTGTGCTCCCCGGGAGACCGGTTCCTGCCGGTGACGGCGCCGTCCCCGGCCGGCGCATAATCGCCGGCGATGACAGCTCCCGCCGAAACGGCCCCGGCCGGACCGGCCCCGCGCGGGCTCCCCGCCTGGATCGAGATCGCGGCGCTCGCCGGCGCCGTGGTCGGTCTGGCGCCGGCGGCGTCGGCCGCCTTGGCCGCGGTCGCCCTCGCCGTGGCAGGCATGGTGGCGATCCTCGTGGCGGGACGCCGGCGCCTCGCACGGCCCGGACCGGCGCGCCTTGCGCTGGCGTTCGCGATGCTCGCGGCCCTCGTCTCCGCCTTCTCGCTGCGCGTCGGTCCGACGCCTCCCGAGGCGCTCGAACGCGCCGCCGCGAGCACCGAGCAGCGCTGGCAGGACCTGATTGCGAGGCTCGACGCCGTGCTGACCGACACGCCCCCGCCGGGCGGCGACTTCACCTGGGTCGCCGCGCGTCGGGCGCGGCTTGGAGAAGGTGCCGGCTACGCCGTCCTG
>JAJRXN010000096.1 GCA_024276295.1 Acidobacteriota bacterium | reverse complement strand
GTGACGACTCCCATGTGGCACAGGGCCTGGCCGACCAGCAGCAGCGTCGCGCCGAGGGCGACGAAGCGGCCCGCGGCGTCGGGGGCATGCCGTGCGATCGCGAAGCCGCGCCACGCGAGCAGGAGAAAGCCCGCCAGCACGACGAGGGTCCCGATCAGGCCGGCCTCCTCGCCGATCACTGCGAAGATGAAATCGTTGTCCGGCTCCGGGAGGAAGAACGCCTTCTGCGTCGACGAGCCGAGGCCGCGGCCCCACAGTCCGCCGGCCCCGAGTGCCAGGTAGGCCTGCTTGAGCTGGTACAGCCCGTCCGGGAACGTGCGCAGGTCGGCGACGTCCCAGGTCAGGCCGGTCAGATAGTCACGGACCCGGGCCAGCCGGTACTGCTCGAGCCAGGTGAACAGCGCGAACAGCCCCGCGCCGGCCGTGACCAGGCCGCCGATGTCGCGCCAGCGGGCTCCGGCCGCGAAGACCAGCGCCAGCGTCGTGCCGAACATCAGCGCCGGGGTGCCGAGGTCGCGGCCGGCGAGCACCAGCCCGGCGATCAGTCCTCCGAGCAGCAGAGGGCGGGACAGCCCGGCGCGGGTGCGGATCTCACGGCCGGCGCGGACCAGCGCCGCGGTCAGGACGAGCAGCAGCACCGGCTTGGCGAACTCCGAGGGCTGAATCGAAACGCCGCCGATTCTCATGAACCGGTGCGTGTGCGCCACCTCGGGCATGAACAGCACGGCGACCAGCATCGTGCACGTCACCAGCAGCAGCCCCCAGACCAGTTCGCGGCGCACGAGCCGGCGATAGTCGACGATCATCGCCAGGCCCATCACGATCAGGCCGGCCGCGAGGTGCACCAGCGAGCGCATCACGCCGATCGGTACCGACCCGTCCGCGGCGTCGCGAAAGGCACGCGCCGAGCCGGCGAACACCACGCCGGCGAGCGCGAGGCCGACGACCACGAGCATCAGCGTGGCGTCCGGTCGTCGCTGCGGGGCGTGGATCATCATGGGCGAGCCTCCGAGGCGCTGCGCACGTGTTCGGCGAACCGGCGGCCACGCTCCTCGAAGTTCGCAAACTCGTCGAACGACGCGCAGGCCGGCGAGAGCAGCACGATGTCGCCGCGGTGCGCGTGGCGGCGCGCGGCGTCGACGGCGGCGGTCATCGAGCGCTCGACGCCCAGCACCGCGGTGCCGGCCGCCGCGAGCGCACCGGCGATCTCCGGGCCCGCTTCTCCGAACGCGATCGCGCGCGCCCCGCTGCGCTCGAGGGCGGCCGCCAGCGGCGAGAAGTCGGCGGCCTTGCTGCGGCCGCCGAGCAGCACGATCAGTCCGGCCCGGTGCTCGCCGGAAAACGCCTCGATCGCGGCCAGCGTCGACGCCACGTTGGTCGCCTTCGAGTCGTCGACGTACGTCACGCCCTCGACCTGGGCGATCGGGCACATCCGGTGGGGCAGCGGGCGGAACGCGCGCAGGGCGTCGCGGACCGCCTCGACGCGGACGCCCGCCGCCAGCGAGGCGGTGGCCGCGGCGAGGGCGTTGACGACGTTGTGGCGGCCCGGAAGCGGGAACTCGTCGCGCCGGACAAGCGGGGTCCTCGTGCCGGCGATCGTGACGACCAGCATGCCGTCCTCGAGCCGGCCGCCGTCGTCGAGAGGACGTGTCGCGCCGACGCCGATCACCGGAGGAGCCAGGCCGTCCGCCGCCCGGGCCAGCGCGGGATCGTCGAGGCCGAGCACCAGCGGCGCCCCGGCGGCGCGCAGGGCGGCGATGCGGCACTTGATCTCGAGGTAGCGCTCGAAGGACCCGTGGCGGTCGAGATGGTCCGGCTGCACGTTGAGCAGCACCGCCGCGGCTGCTCCGAGCGGTCCGACCGACTCGAGCTGGAAGCTCGACAGCTCGATGGCGTACCAGCGCCGTCCGTCGTCGCCGCGCGTCGCGTCGACCACCGGCAGGCCGTAGTTCCCGCAGGCCACGGCGTCCCGCCCGTCCGCTTGGAGCATCGTGGCGACGAGAGCGGTCGTCGTGCTCTTCCCGTTGCTCCCGGTGACGAGGATCGCGCGGCCACGAACCTGGTCGGCGACGAGATCGATCTCCGAGACCACCGGGACGCCGCGGGCGCGCGCCGCGGCCAGCGGTGCGAGGTCGAGCGGCACGCCGGGCGAGACGACGATCGTCTCGGCCCGCTCGAATGGCTGCGGATCGTGCCCGCCGCAGGCCAGCGTGACTCCGGCCGCGGCCAGGGCGCGCACCTCGCGGTCGAGCCGCTCGAGCGGCAGGCGGTCGGTCGCCAGCACGTCGCAGCCGCGGGCCAGCAGGAACCGCGCCGCGGCCCGGCCCGAGCGGCCGAGTCCGACGACGAGGACGGTCGTACCGCGTTCGGGCGTCTTCATCGCAGCTTGAGTGTCGCCAGCGAGGCCATGGCGAGCATGATTCCGAGGATCCAGAACCGGATGACGACCTTGCTCTCGCTCCAGCCCTTGAGTTCGAAGTGGTGGTGCAGCGGCGCCATCAGGAACACGCGCCGGCCGCGCCAGCGGTACGAGACGACCTGCAGGATCACCGACACCGCCTCGGCGACGAACAGTCCGCCGGTCAGGACCAGCAGCAGCTCCTGCTTGCAGATCACCGCGATCGAGCCGATCGCGCCGCCGAGCGCCATCGAGCCGACGTCGCCCATGAACACCTCGGCGGGATGGCAGTTGAACCACAGGAACCCGAGGCTCGCGCCGACCGCGGCGGCGCCGAAGATCGCCAGTTCGCCCGCACCGAGCACGAACGGAATGCCGAGGTAGCGCGCGATCACCGCGTGTCCCGCGCAGTACGACAGCACCGTGAACGTCGCGATCGCGATCCCGGTCGTGCCAATCGCGAGTCCGTCGAGCCCGTCCGTCAGGTTGACGGCGTTGGCGGAGCCGACCAGCACGAGCGCCGTGAACGGAATGAACATCACGCCTAGGTCGAGCGGCGCCTCCTTGAAGAACGGGACGGTCAGCATCGTGGAAAAGCCGCTGCGCCAGAGCAGGAAGCCGATCGCCGACGCCAGGATCACCTGCGCGGTCAGCTTGCCGCGCGCGCTCAGGCCGCGGCTGTCGCGC
>JAJRXN010000095.1 GCA_024276295.1 Acidobacteriota bacterium | reverse complement strand
CGCGCTCCATCAGCAGGCCGACCGCTCCGCCGCCGAGCACCTTCGGGACGCCGACGACGCTCGCGTGCGCGCGGTGGGCCGCCCCGAAGGCGTCGTTGACGAACAGCTCGGCCGGCTCCGCCAGCGCCGCGGCGAACGCGGGGTCACCTTTCGTCTCGCCCTCGTGATAGCGCAGGTTCTCGAGCAGACCGACGCCTCCCGGTTCCAGAGACGCGGCGAGACTCCGGGCCGGCGCGCCGATGCAGTCCTCGGCCAGCGGGACCTCGCGGTCGAGCAGCTCGCCGAGCCGCGCGGCGACCGGCGCCAGGCTCAGCTCCGGGACGCGACGCCCCTTCGGCCGTCCGAGGTGGCTTGCGCACAGGATGCGCGACCCGCGCTCGGCCAGCAGCTCGATCGTCGGCAGGCTGGCGCGGATCCGCCGGTCGTCGGTGATGCGCCCGCCGTCGAGCGGCACGTTGAAATCGACCCGGAGGAACACGACGCGACCTTCGGGATCGAGATCGCGCACCGACCGGTACTTCATGGCTCGCTCCCTCCCGGGGCAGGCTCCCGGCTCCAGTTCCGGAGCAGGTCACAGAGCCGGTTGGCATAGCCCCATTCATTGTCGTACCAGGCGATCACCCGCACGAGGTGCTCCCCCGGGCGGGCCAGCAGCGGCAGGTCGACGATCGACGAGCGCGGGTCGCCGCGGAAGTCGATCGAGACCAGTTCGTCGTCCGTGACCCCGAGCAGCCCCCGCAGCGGTCCCTCGGCCGCGTCGGCGAACAGCCGGCGCAGCCGGCCGGGATCCGGCAACCGTCGCTCGGTCTGCGCCACGAGGTCGATCAGGCTGACCGTGGCGACCGGCACCCGGATCGCGTGGCACGTGATCCGGCCGGCAAGCTGCGGCAGTGCGGCGACGAGGCCCCGCGATGCGGAGGTGGTCGTCGGGATCATCGACAGCAGCGCCGCGCGGGCCCGCCGCGGGTCCTCGTGGGGCAGGTCGATCGTTGGCTGCGAGCCGGTCGCGCAATGCACCGTGCCGACTTCCGCCGCGACGACGCCGAGCGCGCGGTCGAGCAGCATCAGCGGCAGCGCCGCGGCGTGGGTCGTGCATGAACCGGTGGAGACGACCCGCACGTCGTCCGGCACGCGGCCGTCGTGCACGCCGAGCACGACCGTCGCATCCGGTTCCTCGGAGACCGCCGAGACGACGACCCTGCGGACGCCGGGGCGCTCGAGGTGTCCGCGCGCCGCGCCGGGAGCGGTGAAGGCCCCGGTCGCCTCGACGACGATGTCGACGCCGGAGGCCTCCCACGGAATCTCCGCCGGCTCGCGACACGCCGTGAGCTGGATCCGGCGGTCGTCCATGACGAGCAGGTTCGGCGCCTCGAGCGCGACGCGTCCCGGGAACCGGCCGTGAATGCTGTCATGGCGCAGCAGGCGGACCAGCATCCCCGGATCGGCGACGTCGTTGACCGCGACGATCCGCACCTGCGGGTCGTCGCGCAGCAGTCGCAGCAGGATCCGTCCGATCCGGCCGGCTCCGTTGAGGCCGACGGCGAGGGTCATCGCGTGTCCATCCCGGGGACCGGGCGCGGCGGGTACCCCGAAGATCATGCCTGCGGGCTTCGTCCGGGGTGGGGACGACGGATCCCGCGCGTGATCCGGAGGTTAGGGGCTCAGAAGCGAGCCTGTCAATCCGGAGCGGCGCCCGGTCGAGCCGCCCTTGCGGCGCGAGGGACCGAGGATCTGCATGGCGGCCCGGCGCTCGCCGGCCGGAAGCCGGCCGATGACCGCATCGGTGCGGCGGATCCGTTCGCGCTGCGCGATCTGGCGCACGGCGTCGTGGATCGCCAGCCGCAGCACGCCGCGCGTCCGGAGGTACGCGCGGACCAGCGGTGCGATCTCGTCGCGCGTTCCGATGACGGCCGCCGCGGCGACGAGGTCGATCGTCAGCGGATACCGGGAGTCGTCGAGCGCGTCGCGCAGGTCGTCCGCCGCAAGGCGCGAGCCGGTCTCCGCCAGCGCCCGGTGGGCCCGCGCATGGACCCTGTTCCAGGCCGGGTCGGTCCGCGCCGGTCTCGAGCAGCGTTCGATGATGCCGGGCAGTCGGGCCAGAAGGGCGCGGCTGCCGGTGGCCGAGGCGATCTCGATCAGGGCGCCGAGCACGACCGGCCGGTCGATCGTGTCCAGCGAGGGGGCGAGGCGCGCGATCTGCCGCGGAGAGAGGTTGCGCAGCGACATCACGATGCGCCGCGCGTACTCGGCGTCCTGCGGCCGCGTCAGCATCGCGGCCAGCGCCGGCTCGGCGGCGCGTCCGCCGAGACGGGCCAGCAGCGCGACGGCCCGCTGCCAGACCGCGAATCTCCGGCTCGCGAGGTCGTCGAGCAGCCGCTCGAGGGCCCATTCCTCGATCCGGGGCGGACCGGGGTCCTCGAGCATCCGGCGGGCCTTGTGCGCCACGCGCGTGCTGCGGTCTTCCTCGGCAAGCCGCTCGAGAAGCGCACGCGCGGAGCCGGGTCCTCCCGTCGGCTCGCCGAGCCACGGGAGCACGTCGAGCGCCGCGACACGCACCGCCTCGGCCTCGTCGGGATCACTGATCACCGCCAGCAGCGGGCCGGCGGCGCGTTCGTGCCCGGTCTGCACGAGATGGACCAGCGAGCGGACCGCGACGCGGCGCAGCCCGGTGCTCGACTCGCGCCGCAGGTACCCGGCAAGCGTCGTGATCGCGCGGCGCGCATCGAGTCGTGCCAGGGCGCCGGCCGCTGCACGGCGGACGCTGGGCGCATCGTCGTGGAGCAGCGCCGCGACGGCGCCAGTCGCCCGCGCCTCTCCGAGCAGGCCGAGCAGATGGACGACGCGCGCGCGCAGTCGCTGGTCGTCCGCGTCGAGGGCGTCGATCAGCAGCGGGACCATCTCGGCGCCACGGTCGATCAGTGCGGCACGCGCGGCATCCACGTCGGCGGGATCCGTGCCGGCCAGGCGCTCGATCAGCTTCCGGTGCGCCTGGCGACGTGCCCACGCTCGCGCCATCTCCACCCCGCGCGATCCTGAGCGCCAGGCGCTCCGCCGTGAAGCGACACGAAAAGCACTCCGCGCGATCACGCGGCATCGCTCGCTTCGAGATGTGCGTTACAGATGGACGCCGCGTCCCGAGCCCACCGCAGAACCCGGCATCCGCTCCCGCGGGCGGTGGTGCTGCCGTTGGCGTCGCCCCGCCGGCCCTCGCTCCCGGCGGAGAGGATTCTGCGCAACACACGCCGTCCGGGTCAAGACGTCCGGCGCGATTTTCTTGAAGGAAAAGGGCGCGGTGCGTGCGTTGATGCCGCAGGTGGTTGATCCGCGCGGAGTTGCCGCGTCGACGGGCAGCGTCAACATTCCCTGCGGAAGGAGAGCGCAGCGGTGTCTCGTCGCCGATCACCACGCGCCGCGGCGGCGGCCGCGGCATTCCTGCTCGTGATCACGGTCAGCGCGGGAGGATGCCGGACCGACGAACGTGACGCGGAGCGCGCGCTCGAACGCGCACTTTCCGACACGGCGCGACCGCCGGCGGAGGTGCAGGCCGAACTCGAGCGCATCATCGAGACCTGGCCGGAGACGGAAGCGGCGCGCCGCGCACGGCGGGAGCTAGAATCGGCCGACGAAATCGACCGCGCGCTGGCGCGCGGTCTCAGCCTGCGGGCGTGGGATGCGGTCAAGGCCGTGGCTCGCGCCGTCGAGCAGTACAAGGCGCGGCATGGTCGACTCCCGGCGCGACTCGGCAACCTGGTTCCGCGGTACCTCGAACAGGTGCCCTCCGATCCGTGGGGCCGTCCGATCGTCTACACCCCGGAAGGCGGCGGCTACCTCGTCGTCAGCTATGGAGCCGACGGCATCCCCGGCGGCGCCGGCGCCGGGCGCGACTACGTCGTCGAGTCGGGCAGGGCTCGCCGCGACTGACCTTTTTCTGGGCCTTGCCCTCGTCGCGGCGGTCTCCGCGTCCACCTCCTGTGCTGCCGAGGCGCCGGGCCCGCTCGAACCGGCGACCGGTCTGGCGGACGTCCACGACGGCGACCAGGTGGTCGCCACGACCGCGTCCGGCGAGGCGCTGGTGCTCGAGGTGGCGCGCAGTCCGGCCCGGCGGGCGCGCGGGCTGATGTTCCGCCGGGAGATTCCGCGCGGGACCGGGATGCTCTTCGTGCTCGATCGCGCGGACCGCCAGCCGTTCTGGATGTACCAGTGCCTCGTGTCGCTGGACATCATCTGGCTCGACGACCGGGGCGAGATCGTCGACATCTCGCCGCACACGCCGCCCTGTTCCGAACAGCCCTGTCCGACCTACGCGCCGCGGGCGCCGGCGAGCCTGGTGATCGAACTGGCCGCCGGCGAGGCGGCCCGGCTCGGCCTGGCTCCGGGCGGCCGCGTGCTGCTGGTCCCGCGGCGTGCGGCCGGCGGCGGCGGCGGATGAACGGGCGGGCCGTCTTCGGGGGCGTGCTGGCCTGGGCGCTCGTCGCGGTCCCGGCCATTGCCGGGGACGAGCCCTCCGGAGTGCCGGTCCCGACGGTCAGTCCGGCGGACCTGGCGCGCAGCATTCCCGAGCGGCTGCGGACGGAGCTGTTCCGCGAACCGGTCGAGGTCCGCGTCGCGCCGCAGGCAGTGCGGCAGACGGCGGCGGGAGCGTGGATCGCCGAGGCGCTGGCCCCGCTGCGGACCGAAGCCTGCCGGGCCGTGCTCGGCGCGGCCGTCGCCGATCCGCAGGCGTTCGCGGCGCTCTACCCGGAGACGGATCCGGTGGCACGCGCCCGCGGGGCGGTCGAACTGCTGGTCCCCGACGCGCTGCCCCCGCTGACCCGCGCCGACGTCGAGTCGCTCGAGACTCGGGGAGTGATTCCCTTCGAGATCATGCTCGCTGGAGAATGGGCCCGGGCCGTCGCCCGGCGGCATGCCGGGCCGCCTCCCGCCGACCCGCTGCTGCGCCAGGCGCGTGCCGCGCGGCTCGAGGGCGTGGCACGGCTCGCGGGGATCGCGCTGACCGTCCAGGCGAGCGGGCTGTCGATGGCGGCCCTGGGGCAGGAGGTCCTGCGGGTCGACGCCGACGAGGCCGGCTGGCCGCGCGCGGCGCTCGCCGCCGGCGCGCGCGATCCCGTCACACGAGCGGCCCTGCGCGTCTTCGCCGAGGACGGCCTGCGCTGGGCGGCGTTCCATTTCCTGCGCGGCGGCGTCGACGAACTGATCGCCGCCATCGAGAAGCCGGGCATCGGACCGGCCGGCCTGCTCGGTCCCGGCCGGCGGCCTGCGCCGCGACGGCTCGCGGGCGAGGGCTGCCGGCTCGGCCCCCGGCCGGCGGCGGCGCTGCTGGTCGGGGACGACGACCCGCTGTGGGTCGACGAGCTGCTCGAGGATCTCTGGGTGCGCTTTTCCGACGGCCGGATCGAGGGCCGGCTGCTCCTGGCGACCGACACCGCCGCTCGAAACGCCGCGGCGGAGGCGGGGAACCGGGGGTGGAAGACAAGCCTCGACGGGCGGGTGCTCGGCGTGCGCCGGGCGCCTTCCGGAGACGGCGGCCGGGAATAACGTTCCCGTCCGTGGCTGTTCCTGCATTACGTGTTATCTTTCGCGGCCGGCTCGCCGGGCCGCGACGGTTTTCGTCCGCCCGCGCGGGTCGATCGATCGGAGACAGGACCGATGGATCAGGCGCTCGCCGGCATTCCCGTGCTGTCCGTGATCACGTTCCTTCCCCTCGTGGTGGCGATCGTCGTGATCCTGCTGCCCAAGGAGCGAACGCGGGCCATCTGTCACGTCGCGACCTGGGGCAGCCTGCTGACGTTCGTCGTCTCGCTGCTCCCGCTGCTGGTGTGGGACTCCTCGAGCGGCGGGTTCCAGCTCGTCGAGACGCACTCCTGGATTCCGTCGCTCGGAGTCCAGTACAAGCTGGGCGTCGACGGGGTCTCGCTGCTGCTCGTGATGCTGACGACGCTGCTGACGTTCATCTCGCTGCTCAGCTCGTGGACGTCGATCACGTCGCGTGTCAAGGAGTACTACGTCTACTTCCTGCTGCTCGAAGTCGGCATGCTCGGCGTGTTCGTCTCGCTCGACCTGTTCCTGTTCTACGTCTTCTGGGAGGTGATGCTGGTGCCGATGTACTTCATCATCGGCATCTGGGGCGGGCCGCGCCGGATCTACGCCGCGGTGAAGTTCTTCCTGTACACGCTCGCCGGCTCGGTGCTGATGCTCATCGGGATCATCGCGCTGTACTTCTTCTCCGGCGAGATGCTCGGCGAGCGGACGTTCGACATCGTGCGGCTGCACGAACTCGGCGCGTTCACCGGGCAGTGGAGCTGGGCCTTCTGGGTGTTCATGGCGCTGTTCCTCGGCTTCGCGATCAAGGTGCCGATGTTCCCGTTCCACACCTGGCTTCCCGACGCGCACGTCGAGGCGCCGACCGCCGGTTCGGTGATCCTCGCCGGAGTGCTGCTCAAGATGGGCACCTACGGCTTCTACCGGCTCAGCGTGCCGATCTTCCCGGTCGAGACGGTCAGGAATCTCCCTTGGCTGCTCGGGCTGTGCATGGTCGGGGTGATCTACGGCGCGATGGTCGCCTTCGCCCAGAAGGACTGGAAGAAGCTCGTCGCCTACTCCTCGGTCAGCCATCTCGGAATCACGATGGCCGGCCTGTTCGCGCTGAACATCGCCGGGGTCAAGGGCAGCGTGCTGCAGATGATCAACCACGGCATCTCGTCGGGGGCGCTGTTCCTGATCGTCGGGATCGTCTACGAGCGCCGGCACACGAGGCTGATCAGCGAGTACGGCGGGCTGGCCCGGGTGATGCCGGTGTTCGCCGTGTTCTTCATGGTGATGATGCTCTCGTCGGCGGGCCTTCCGCTGCTCAACGGCTTCGTCGGCGAGCTGACGATTCTCGTCGGTCTGTCCCAGGTCGGAGGGGCGGCCTACTCGTTCTTCGGGGCGGCGCCGTTCTGGTGGACCGTGCTCGGTGCGACCGGCGTGGTTCTCGGCGCGGCCTACCTGCTGCTGCTGTACCAGCGGACCATGTTCGGCGAGGTGACCCATCCGAAGAACCAGGACCTGGCCGACATGACCTGGCGCGAGCGGTGGACGCTGATTCCGCTGGTCGTGCTGGCGGTGTGGATCGGCATCTATCCCTGGGCCTTCCTCTCCTATCTCGAGGCCCCGGTCGACCGGCTCGTCAACGAGCAGGTCGTTCCGGCCCTCGAGCAGGCGGAGGTCGACGTCCTGCTTCCGGATCGGACGGCCGCGGAGTCGGCCGCCGTCGTGGCCGAAGAGGCCCCGGGAGAGATCGGCGGGCACACGGTGGAGGGCGCTCGCCACTGACCGGACGGGGGTCGGGAGCGCCATGGACGACGGCGGGGACAGCGAGCGGCAGACGCCCCGGCGCGAGGGCGAGACGGGCGGGCGGCGTGCGGCATCCGGATCGCCGCGCCCACCGACGGAGCCGGTTGCGGGGCAGGGTGGATCTGCTAGCATCCGACGCTCCGCGGAGGAAACGGAGGACGACCGGCGCGCGCAGACCGCGCGCGTGCTGCGGCAGGCCGGCCCCTATCTCAACGCCGCGTGGACGATGACGGCGGCGCTGCTGGTCGGGGCTTTCGGTGGCCACTGGCTCGACGGCCGGTTCGGCACCGGGCCTTGGCTGACGCTGGGCGGGATCCTGCTGGGACTGCTGGTGGGGTTCTACGAGATCGCGCGGGTGGCGTTCGGGAGCGCCGGCGGGCGCGCGGGCGACGACGAGGGGCGACGACGAAAGTGACGCGGCTGCTGATCGACTTCGCACTCGCATTCGCCGCCACCGGGGCGGGGTGCGCCGGCCTGGCGCTGGCGCTGCACGTACCGCCCGCGCCGTTCGGAGAGCACATGACCCGCCGGGGGCTGCGGATGCTCGGCCGGACGACCATCGTGCTGCTCGTCATCGGCGTGGGCATCGCGGTGTTTCGGGCCCGGCCGGCGGCGCTGATGCTCGGCGCGCTGGCCGCCTGGCTGCTCGCCGCCGGCGCCGAGGCGAGGGGAGTCGCGAGTTCGATCGCGCGAGGTGAGCACCGATGACGCTGCTGCTGCCGCTGCTGGCCGCCGCTGGCGACCCCCATGGCGAGGCCGTCGACCTCGGCAGCCTCATCATCGGGCACGTCGCGAACAGCGGAGCCTGGGGTTTCGGCTGGTCGAAGTTCGTGTTCCTGATGGCGGTCTCCGGCCTGCTGGTGGTGGTCGGCGTGCTGATGGCGGTACGCGGCTACGACGAAAACGGCGTGCCGCGCACGCGCTGGAGTCAGATGCTCGACCCGTTCGTCGAGCACTTCTACCGCGACGTCGCCCTGCAGTACGCGGGGAAGCGCTGGGCACGCCAGGTCACCCCGCTGATCCTGTCGTTCTTCTTCTTCATCCTGACCTGCAACCTGGTCGGGTTGATTCCGTTCGCCGATGCGATCCATCTGGCCAACTACCTGGCGGGCAATGTCCAGACCCACGCCTCGCCGCCGTGGATGGCGGCCGACGGGGCCGGGATCGTCCATCAGTTGCTCGCGCGGCTCAGTCTGATCACCGAGGGTGGGTCGACGGCCACGGCGAGCTACAACGTCACCGCGTCGCTGGCGACGCTGACGTTCTTCGCGATCATCCTGTTCGGCAGCCTCGAGCACGGCGTGATCGGCCATTTCAAGCACCTCGCTCCGAAGGGCGTCGTCTGGCCGGTGCGCTTCTTCCTGCTCGTGCCGATCGAGACGCTGTCGATGTTCGTCAAGCCGTTCGCGCTGACGATGCGACTCGCCGGCAACATGACGGCCGGCCACATGGGACTGCTGGCCGTACTGCTCGGGTTCATCTATGCCGCTCAGAGCAACGGCCTGCCGGGGGGCGTCGGCGGGTTTCCGGCGGCGCTGCTGGGAACGGGCATGGTGCTGCTCGAACTGATCGTCGCTTTCGTGCAGGCGTACGTGTTCGCCCTGCTCAGCGGGGTGTTCATCGGCATGGCCATTCACCATCACTGAGCCGACGGGCTCGGACGAAGCGCCGCCAACCCGACGCGGGGACTGCGGCCGGAGGAACGGGAAAAGATGAAGAGACTTGCCAGGTTCGCGTTTGTCGGGATCGTGCTCGCGCTGATCGCCGCCGCGCCGGTGCTGGCCGTGGAAGAAGCAGCCGGTGGCGGCTCGATGTTCGACTTCGATCTCGCCGGCCTCGGTGCCGGTCTCGGGGCGGGACTGATCGCCATCGGTGCCGGTCTGGGGATCGGCAAGCTGGCGGCGGCGGCGGCCGAGGGGATCTCGCGCCAGCCGTCGGCCGCCGCGAGCATCACCGGTGCCGTCAACCTGCCGCTGTTCCTGCTCGAAGGCGTCGCGATCATCGGCCTCGTCGTCGGCCTGCTGATCGTCTTCATGCGCTGAGGTGGGGGCGGTGAGCGCTCCCATGGCGATTCTGGCCGCTGGCGGCGGCGACGCGCTGATGCGCCTGGAGGTCAACCTCTGGGTCTGGACGCTCGTCATCTTCCTGACCGTCGTGCTGATTCTCTGGCGCGGCGGCTGGAAGATGATGATCGCCAAGCTCGACGCGCGGGACGACGCGATCCGCGGCGCGATCGAGCGGGCGAAGAAGGCACGCGAGGACGCCGAGCGGCTGCTGGCGGAACAGAAGGCGGCTCTCGACGCCGCGCGCCGCGAGGCGGCCGAGATGCTGCAGAACGTGCAGCAGGAGGCATCCCGCGAGCGGCAGCAGATCATCGAGCAGGCCCGTGCCGAGTACGACCGGATCGTCCGGCGTGGTCGGGAGCAGATCGAGAGCAAGACCCGGGCGGCGCTCGAGCGGATTCGCGCCTCGGTGGCCGACCTGTCGCTCGAAGTTGCCGGGCGGCTGCTGCGCACCCGGCTCGATCCCGAGGCGCATCGCGAACTGGCCGAGCGGTTCGTCGCCGAGATCGAGCGAGGCGGTACGCCGAGCGCCTGACCGGCGGCCGGCAGCAGGATCCTCGGGGAGGCGGTTCCGTCAGCAGGCGGGACCGCTTCCGTCGTCTTCCTCCGCCAGTCCGAGCCGTGCCTCGCCCGCTCCGAGAAGCGTCCGGGCCTTTTCCTCCAGCCAGCCGAGCCAGAAGAACAGCCGGTCCCGCGGGTAGTCCGCCGGCGCGAAGAGGACGGCCAGCACGTCCCGGGTCGCCGGTCCGACGGCGGTGCGTCGGGAGTCGGCGGTCGGGTTGCCGAACGGGCCGTCGCGGTCCGCGAGGACGAGTCGTCCTTCGAGATGGATCTCCGGCCTGCGGATCCCGTCGTAGGTCTCTCCGGGAAGCCCGAGGCGGAGCGTGATCCGTTCCCCGGCGATCCGCCCGGCGTCGTAGAGGCCGACCGGCAGGCCATGCTCGCAGGCCCACAGGTTGGCCAGATCCACGGCGGGGTGGATGCGGGGGAACGGATCGCCGCGCAGCAGCCGCCGGAGCAGCGCTTCGGGGCTCGGGCGATGGCGGGTCGGATCGAGTCCGATCGCGCGGTAGAGCCGGCGGGCCGGCGCGAGGCGTTCGATCTGTCCGGCCGTCCGCCCGGCGTCGCGTGTCCGCAGGCGCGCGAGTTCGCGGTCCAGCAGGTCGTCGAGCGCCGGGGCCGCGCCGGTCTGCAGCCCCCCGAGCCGGGCGTACGCGACGGCCACCTTGCGGGCCAGTGCGGCGTCGATCGTCAGCGTCATCTCGCTCACGCCCCGATTCTCCCGCACGGCGGGCCGTCGCGGCTGCCGTCGTGCGTTCCGGCGCACTATGCTTGCCCAGACGGCGAGCCGTCCAGCCGGGCGTGCGTGATGCGCCGTTCCCGGCCGGCTGGTAGCCTCTCGCCGGCGTGCGGTGCCGGCGGCCCGCGGAAAGCCTGGAGATGCCCGAGACGCAGAGCCCCACAACGTTCGGTCGCTTCACCGTCGTCCGGGAACTCGGGCGCGGCGCGTTCGGGCGCGTGTTCCTGGCCAGGGATCCGAGCCTCGATCGTCTCGTCGCCGTCAAGGTGCTCGACGGGCTCGACGGACTGGCCGGCGACGAGCGCCGCGAGGCGTACGAGCGTTTCCGTCGCGAGGCACGCGCCGCGGCCGCGCTGACGCACCCCAACATCGTGACGGTCTACGACGTCGGCGAGCAGGACGGCATGCCGTTCATCGCGATGGAGTACCTCGAGGGCACGACGCTCGACCGGCACACCCGGGAAGGGCACCTGCTCCCCGCACCGAAGGTGCTCGACGTCGGCATCCAGTCGGCGGCGGCGCTCGACGCGGCGCAT
>JAJRXN010000094.1 GCA_024276295.1 Acidobacteriota bacterium | reverse complement strand
CGGCGGGATCGTCGCCGCGCCGACGGCGCTCGGCGAGTGCCTGCGGAGCGAGGGCCGAGACGAGCACGACGAGGGCCAGCGCCAGGACCGGCAGGCGCTTCGGAGCGGTGGGCATCAGGGGATCTCCCGCGACCGCGGCGTCCCGTCCGCGGCGCGCCCCAGTCTACAGGCCGGACCGGCGGCGGTCACCGCCGCGGGCACCGGACCCCGGCGCTGGTGGGGTGACCGGTCCCGCTGCTAACCTTGGCGGCCCACCACGATCCGGCGCCGGCCGCGCGCCGCCAGCGGAGGATTCCAGGCATGGAGCAGCGCCAGCCTCTGACCGACCTGACCGAAGACCAGGAGATGCTCGTCACCGAGGTCCGCCGATTCTGCGAAGAGATCGTCGCTCCCCGGGTGCGCGAAATGGACGAGAAGGGCCAGTTCGACCCGATCGTCGTCGAGCACCTGTTCGAAATGGGACTGATGGGAATCGACATTCCCGACCAGTACGGAGGGTCGGGGATGACCTTCACCGACGCGATCCTGGTGATCATGGAGCTGGCGCGGGTCGATCCGTCGGTCTCGGTGATCTGCGACGTGCAGAACACGCTGGTCAACAACGCGATCTGCCGCTGGGGCGACGAGGAGCAGAAGAAGACCTGGCTCCCGCAGCTCGCCCAGAAGATCGTCGGCGCCTACGCGCTGTCGGAGGCCAGCTCCGGATCCGACGCGTTCTCGCTCAAGGCACGGGCCGAAAAGACCGACGGCGGCTGGAAGATCACCGGCAACAAGCTGTGGATCACGAACGGCAAGGAAGCCAGCGTGTTCCTCGTCTTCGCCAACGTCGATCCCTCGAAGGGCTACAAGGGGATCACCTGCTTCATCGTCCACAAGGACGACGCCGGGTTCTCGATCGGCAAGAAGGAAGACAAGCTCGGCATCCGCGCCTCGAGCACGGTCGAGCTGATCCTCGACGGCGTCGTCGTCCCCGACGAGCGCGTGCTCGGCGAGGTCGGCAAGGGCTACAAGGTCGCCATCGAGACGCTCAACGAGGGGCGGATCGGGATCGGCGCCCAGATGGTCGGGCTGGCGCAGGGTGCGCTCGAGCACGCCATCGCCTGGGCCAGGGAGCGGGTCCAGTTCGGCAAGCCGATCGCGCAGTTCCAGGCGATCCAGACCGCCCTGGCGCAGATGGACGCGGAGATCGAGGCGGCGCGGCTGGCGGTGCTCAACGCGGCACGGATCAAGGAGTCCGGCCGGCCGTTCGTGCGTGAGGCGGCGATCGCCAAGTGGATCGGCGCCGAGGCGGCCGAGCGCGCGGCTTCGGTGGCGATCGACATCTTCGCCGGCTACGGGTTCACGCGCGACTATCCGGTCGAGAAGCTCTACCGGGACGCGAAGATCGGCAAGATCTACGAGGGGACCCACGCCATGCAGCTCCTGACGATCGCCAAGGGACTGCTCGCGTGACGGCACGGAGGCGGCGGGCCGGCATCCGGTCCGCTGCTAGCCGACCTTGACCCGTTGGAGGAGCGGTTCCGGCATTCCGGGGGACGAACGCTCGGCGAGCACCCGCTGGACGTGGTCGCGGATCTCGTCCCACTCCTCGGGCAGCACCTCGAGAAACGCCTCGACGACGCGCGGATCGAACTGGCGCCCGCTGTAGTCGATGATCTCCTGTCGCGCCTGCTCGTATGTCAGCGCGCGACGGTACGGCCGGTCGCTGGTCATCGCGTCGAAGGTGTCCGCCACGGAGAAGATCCGTGCCCCGAGGGGGATCTCCGGACCGCGCAGGCCGCGCGGATAGCCCGAGCCGTCCCACTTCTCCTGGTGAGCAAGCACGATCTCCGCCGGGCGGGCCAGGAACGGGATGTCCTTGAGCATCTTGTAGCCCAGTTCCGCGTGGAGCTTCATGATCTCCCACTCGTCCTCGTCGAGCGGTCCCGGCTTGCGCAGGATCCCATCGGGAATGCCGATCTTGCCGACGTCGTGGAGCATCGTCCCGCGCCGGATGTCGGTCAGCTCGGGCTCCTCGACACCCATCTCGCGGGCGAGCCTTTCGGTGTACTCGACGACCCGGATCGAGTGTCCCTGCGTCTCGAAGTCGCGGTAGTCGAGGGCGATCATCAGTGCCGAGAGGGTCGAGTCGTACGCGCCGCGCAGCTCCTCGTGGAGCGTGCGGATGTGCCCCATCGCCTGGACCACCTCGCGGGTCCGCTCGGCGACCAGCGTCTCGAGGTTCTGCTGGTACGAGCGGTTCTCGATCAGCAGCCGTCGCTTTTCCAGCGCCTGGTCGACGCGGGTCAGCACCTCGGGTAGGTGGAACGGCTTGACGACGTAGTCCGCCGCCCCGTCCCGCATGCAGCCGACCGCCACCTGCGCTTCGGCGACGCCGGTGACCATGATCACGGCGACGTCCGGATCGGTCTGCTTGAGCCAGTGCAGCAGCTCCTGGCCCGAGGACCCCGGCATGTTCAGGTCGCACAGGACGAGATCGAACGACCCCGGACTGCCGAACGTGGAGCGGGCCTCGTCGGCCGCCGCCGCCGTCCGCACGCGGTAGCCATGGGCCCCGAGTCCCTCGGCCAGCAGATCCCGCACCGCGGCGTCGTCGTCGACGATCAGGATCTGCGGTTCCACCTGCATCTCGAGCCTCTCCTCACGCAGGGCACACTCCGCTCCCCGACGATCGCGAAGAGAACATAGGGCCCGCCGGTGCGGCTGCCCAGCAGATGCGAACCGGTTCGACGATGCGCCCCGATCAGTGGACGGCAGACCAGTTCGGGCCGGAGCGGACGTCGACGGCCAGCGGCACGGCGAGCCGCGCCGCCGACTCCATCACCTCCCGCACGTGCCGCTCGACCTGGGCGACCTCGCCGGCCGGGACCTCGACCAACAGCTCGTCGTGGACCTGCAGCACCATCCGTGCCGCGAGGCCCTGGTCACGGAAGCGGGCGTGCAGCCGAACCATCGCCAGCTTGATGATGTCCGCTCCGCTGCCCTGCACCGTCGCGTTGACCGCCTGGCGGACCAGCGCCTCGCGCTGCGGCCGGCTCAGGCCGCCACGGGTGCCGTCCTCGGTGGCGATGAGTTCGGGAAACGACCGTCTGCGCCCGAACAGCGTCCGCACCTCGCCGTGGCGTGCGACGTGCGCGATCACCCCGTCGATGTACTCGCGGACCTTGCCGTAGCGCTCGAAGTAGGCCGTGATGAACGCGCGCGCTTCGTCGCGACTCATTCCCTGCTCGCGTGCCAGCCGGAACTCGGACATCCCGTAGATGATGCCGAAGTTGACCGCCTTGGCCCGCGCGCGCAGCTCCGGCGTGACCTCCTCGAGCGGAATGCCGGTCACCGCCGCGGCGGTATAGGCATGGATGTCGCGCCCCTCGCTGAACGCACGGATCAGCTCCGGGTCGCCCGAAAGGTGGGCGAGAATCCGCAGCTCCATCTGCGAATAGTCGGCGGAGACGAACAGCCAGCCGGGCTCCGGGACGAACGCCTCGCGGATCCGGCGGCCGAGCGGCGTGCGGATCGGGATGTTCTGCAGGTTGGGATCGGACGACGAGAGCCGTCCGGTCGCGGCGCCGAGCTGATGGAACCGGGTGTGCACGCGGCCGTCTTCCGGATCGATCAGCTTCGGCAGCGCCTCGACCCAGGTTCCGAGCAGCTTGGACAGCTCGCGGTACTCGAGCACCCGCGCCGGCAGCGGGTGCTGGGCGGCGAGCGCCTCGAGCACTTCCTGCCCGGTGGAATGGACGCGCGTCTTCTGCGTGCGGCGACCCGACGGGACGAGCCCCAGCTCGTCGAACAGCACCTTCCGGAGCTGCTGCGGCGAGTTGACGTTGAACGGGTGGCCGGCCAGGTCGTGGATCTCCCGCTCGACCCGCTCGAGTTCGGCACGCAGGTCGCGCCCCATCGCCTCGAGCATCGCGCCGTCGACGCGGATGCCGGTCGCCTCCATCTCCTCGAGCACGCGCACGAGCGGCGCTTCGATCTCGTCGAACACGCGCAGCAGGTCCTCGCGCTACAGTTCGGTGCGCAGCACGTCCGCGAGTCGCCACGCGACGACCGCGTCCTCGACGGCGTAGCGCGCGACGTCGTCGACGGGGACGAGATCGAGCGTGACTTCCTCGGCACCGGAGCGGGAGATCTCGCCGTAGGAGATCATCGCCGCCCCGAGGTAGCGCTGGGCGAGGTCGTCGAGCCGGTGCGAGCCGGTGCGACCGGAGTCGAGGAGCTGGGCAGCGATCAGCGTGTCGAACAGCGGGCCCTCGACCGGCAGCCCGGCGCGGCGCAGGACCGCGATGTCGAACTTGAGGTTCTGCCCGACCTTGGCCACGGCGGCGTTGCCGATCACGCGGGCGAGCTGCGCGCGCGCGCGCTCCCACGGCATCTGGCGGGCCTCGCCCCGGTGTCCGACCGGAACGTACGCCCCGCCGTCCGGGCCCGCGGCCAGCGAGACGCCGACTAGCCGCGCCCGGCGCGGATCGAGTGCGTCGGTCTCGGTATCGAACGAGACCCTGGCGTCGCCGCGCGCCAGGGTCTCCACGTAGCGGGCCAGAGCGTCCTCGGTATCGAGGACCTCGGCCTGCAGCGACGCGGCGACCGTCTCGCGCCGGTAGCCCTCCGCGGCGGCCTCGTCCTCCAGCTCCGCCGTCAGCGAGCGGAACCCCAGTTCGCGGAACAGCGTGATCGCCCGCTCGATGTCGGGCATCGACGGCACGAGTTCCTCGAACGGATGCTCGACGTCGACGTCGTGCGGAATCCGCACCAGCTCCTCGGAGAGCCGCGCCTGCTCCTCGTGTTCGGCGATCGCCAGCCAGGCGCGGGCCTGGGTCTTCTTTTCCAGGTTGCGCAGCGCGCGCCGAGCGTCGCGCCGCGGAGCGTCTTCCGGCAGCTCCGCGACGGCCCGGAACCGCTCGGCGAGCCGGTCGCCCTCGTCGCCCCCGAGCCTCTGCTCGAGTACGGCGAGCCGCCGCGCCGGCTCGCGTGCCCGGGCAAGGGCCGTCCGGAACGCATCGTCGTCGCCCGCCTCGAGCGCCGCCAGGGCGTCCTGCTTCGCCTGCCACAGCTCGTGAAACAGCCGCGCACGCGCGATCACGTCGTCGAGCGAACCGTAGCGCAGCACCATCGCGCGGGCGGTCTTCTCTCCGACGCCGGGCACGCCGGGTACGTTGTCGGACGCGTCGCCCATCAGCGCCAGCACGTCGACCACCCGGCCGGGCGGAACGCCGAACAGGTCCGCGACGCCGTTGGAATCGAGCAGCCGCTCCTTGGCCGGATTGAGCACCCAGACGCCGTCGCCGACGAGCTGGTAGAGGTCCTTGTCGTCGGTGACGATCACCACCGGCGTGCCGCGCTCCCGCGCCCGGCGCACGAGCCCGGCGATCACGTCGTCGGCTTCGAAGCCCTCCCGCTCGACGATCGGCCAGCCCATCGCCTCGGCCGCCTGGCGCGCCATCTCGAACTGCGGCACGAGATCGGCCGGCGGAGGCTGGCGGTTCGCCTTGTACTCCTCGTAGCGGTCGTTGCGGTGGGTCGGCCCCTCGAGATCGAACGCCACCGCGAAGTACTTCGGCTTCCACTCGCGCAGGATCTTGCGCAGCGTCGCGACGAAGCCGTAGACGCCGTTGGTCGGCCGGCCGTCGGGAGCCGTCAGACGGGAGACGGCGAAGAACGAGCGGTAGACGGTGTAGGTCCCGTCGACGAGGAACAACGCATCGTCGAGCGCGGGGCGATCGGCTTCGGGCATCGGCTCGGCCTCCCGGCCCCTAGAATACCCGCCCGCAGCTGTCCTCCAAAGCAGGGCGCCGGGCGCGACGTCCCGCTCCCGGCGCCGTCGCTCATCGATGCATCGCGTCGATCAGAACGGCGCGAAACCCTGGTCGGCGAAGTACTGGTCCTTGAGCCGCGACTCGAGTTCCTGCAGCACCCGCAGGTGATCTTCCTCCCAGGTGGCGAGGAAACGGAACACCTTGGCCGACTCCTCGTCGGGGCATTCCCTGGCCGCCTGCTCGTAGTACTCGATGGCGGTCTTCTCGAGCATCACGCCGGCGGCGACGACGCCCATCTCGAACGCTCCGCCGCGGACGCGGCCGAGGAACTCGGGGGTGATCACCTCGCTGTGGTCGAGCGCGGAGAGATTCTCCGGCGTGGCCGGGACGGCCCACGTCCCGTCCTTGAGCAGACTCTCGAAGTTGCGCTCGAGAAACTGCTTGTGCTGCTCTTCGTCCTCGGCCAGGCTGAGGAACATCTGCCGCGCGGCGGGATCCTCCGCCTTCTCGGCGGCGGCGCGGTAGATCTCCAGCCCGCGCAGTTCGGTGATGATCGCCGTCTTGACCGCCTCGAGAACAGCCCTGCGTGTCGCTTCGTTCATCGTCTCTTTCCTCGTCGTCGTCCCCGGAACGGAAGGGCCGCGCCCCTCTTCCCGGAAGTCGGCCTGCGGCCCGCCTCAGGAGGCGGGCGGAGCCTGCTGTTTCTTCTCGTGGCGCTCGAGAAGGCCGAGCGCGGCCTCGATCACGTAGGCCCAGTTGTCGCTGTCGAGGGCACCGACGAGCAGCGCCCCGGCGGCTTCGTCGTCGACGCGCGCCGCGACGGTCAGCGCCTTGAGCGCCGCCTCGTACGCCGGTCCCTCCTGGGCTTCCCTGCCGGCCTCCCAGGCGAGCTTCGCCCCCTCGAGGGCCGCGGCGTCGGTCCGACCGAAGAGCGCCATCACCGCCGCCTTCCGCACCGACGGGTCGGGATCACCGGCCAGGCCCGCGATCACCGCGCTGACGTCGTCGTTCGGCGGGCTGCCGGCCAGGCCGCTGGCCACGCGGTAGCGCACCGCCGCCTCGTCCGAATGGGCCAGTTCGCCAAGCACGTCGAGCACGTCCTGCTCGATCACGCCCATCCGCACCAGCGCCGTCGCCGCGGCCGCACGGGCGACCGGCTTGTCCTCGAGCGGCAGGTAGCTCCGCAGGTACTCGCTGGCGCGGTCCCCGCCGAGGTCGGCCAGCGCCGAGAACACCTCGAGGACGTTCTCACGGTAGCTGGCAAACGGCAGCACGCGCTCGACGTCGCTCGAATCGCCGACCTTGCCGAGCGCGGTGATCACCGGGGCTCGCCGGGCGCCGTGGATCGAGCGCGTCGCGCGGATCGCCGAACGCAGCATGTCGCGCGCCTTCTCGCCGTAGGCCGCCAGCACGGCGGCGGCCGCTCCGCTCTTCTCGTCGTCCTTGGCGTAGAGATCCCGCTCGGCCTTGCCGAGGCACGTGTCGTCTCCGATGTTGGCCAGCGCGGCGCAGATCTCGAACTGAAGCACGCCGGAGGGCCCCCGGATCGCACCGCGGAGAAGCTCGGCGCCGTCGTCACGCCCCATCTCCGCAAGGGCGCGCGCTGCGACCAGCGGGATCAGCGGCGAGCTGTCGCCGAGCAGGGCGACGAAACGGTCGGCGGTCTCGGGGTCATGCCAGGCCGCCATCGCCCGCACCGCCTCGAGGCGGATCGCCGGCGAGGGCGACTCGAGCGCCTCGAACACGTGCTTCCGTGCCTCGGGCACCGTCGGATGCTCGGAGAACAGCGAGAGCGAGAGCGAGACGAGCGCACCGCCTTGGCCCCACGCATCCTCGATCGCCTCGCGCGCCCGGGACACCTCGGGCGGCTCCTTCTCACCGGTGCCGCAGCCTGTGCCGGGAAGCACGAGCAGCACCGCGGACATCAGTGCCACGCACATCGCAGGGAGGGCTTTCCTGCTCACGATTCGGCTCCTTCAGGCTCGGGACGCACCGTCACGGGGTGGACGCGGCGGGCGTCACCGGCGACCGCTCAGGTTAGCACATCGGTAAGCCGGGCGCGTTTCGCCGGGACCGCGGCAGGCGCCGGTGGCGACGGGGCCCTGCCGGACAGGAATGCGGCCGGAGGCAGGGCCCCCCCGCCCCGCCCCCGGCCGCGGCGGTTCACGGGACCGTCAGGGTCCCCTGTCGGCCGTCCCCTTGCGGACGACCTCGTGAACCAGCAGGAGGAGCTGGTCGGGGAATCAGCGACATGGCGGCCGCCGCACATGCAGGAAAAGGTTGACGCCTTCCGGCTCGCACTCGACGTGAAAGAGTTCCGCCGGAATCGCGACCGGCGCAGTACGTGCCAGATCGCCGAGATGCTCCTCCGAGCTTGGCCGACGCACCCATGATCTGCCAGCCGTCGTCAGGACCGGGCCTGCTCGCCCGGTTCGGAGCGGCCTTCAGCCTGCTCCAGAGGACAACCGGCCGCCCGATCATCGCGATCACGGTGCCGAACTTCCGGAAATCCACCTCGGGGGTCCTCCTGCACGACCCCCCGGCGATCGGGAAACCGGAGGGTCGGCATCACCCGTGATAGCAATCCTCATGCCAGCGCGGATCGCCCGCCTTGCGGGGCATTCGGCCGGATTCACAGGCCGGGGCGGTCCGAAACGACGGGCAGCCCTGCAGCCCGTCTCACCGGAGAGACGGGGGTGTCTCGCCGGCGGGACGGCGCGCGCGGCGAGACCGCGGACCGGGGCGGAGTCTGCCCCGGATCAGTGCCCCGGCTCGCCGGGAGCCATGCCGAGTTCACCGAGGCGCCGGTAGAGACTCGCCCGGGAGATGCCAAGGCGCCGGGCCGCCTTCGTGGCGTTGCCCTGTGCGCGTTCCAGCGCACGCGCGAAGCAGAGCCGGTCGAACGCCGCCGTCAGTCGTTCGCGATCCTCGACGTACGTCGCCCGGATGAACGCCGAAAGCGGCGTCCCGGGACCCGGTGCTTCGGTCCGCTCCCCGCCGCGTTCCGGCTTTCGCCCCTGTCCGGCGAGGGACCGTCGCAGGGCGTCGGCGTCGATCCGGCCGGTGGAGCCGAGGATCACGGCCCGCTTGAGCACCGTGTCGAGTTCGCGGACGTTGCCGGGCCACGCGTGCTCCGCCAGCGGATCGATGGCGCCTGGCGCCAGTTCGACCGGCGGCAGCGCCTCGGCCGCACAGAAGCGGTCGAGCAGGTGGCGGCAGAGCGCCGGGAGGTCCTCTAGACGCTCGCGCAGCGGCGGGACGTGGAGCCGGTACTCGTTGATGCGGAAGTAGAAGTCCTCGAGGAACTCGCCGGCCCGGATCCGCGCCTCCAGATCCTGGTTGGTCGCGGAGAGCAGCCGGACGTCGACGGCGATCTCCTGTCCGCTTCCGAGGCGCTCGATCGTGCCGGTCTCGATCGCCCGCAGCAGCTTGGCCTGCCGCGGACGCGGCATCTTGCCGATCTCGTCGAGGAACAGCGTTCCCCCGGACGCGAGTTCGAACCGGCCGCGCCGGCGCCTCTCGGCCCCGGTGAACGCCCCCTTCTCGTGGCCGAACAGCTCGGAGTCGAACAGCGTGTCGGTTCCCGAGGCGCCGCTGAGCACGACCATCCGCTGCGCAGCCCGGGGGCTCGCCGCGTGCACCGCCCGGGCGACGAGTTCCTTGCCGGTCCCGCTCTCGCCCGTGATCAGCACGCGCACCTTGAGCGGACCGACGCGGCGGATCTCCTCGCGCAGCCTGGTCATCGCCGGACTGTCGCCGATCAGCGGCCCGGAGCCGGCCTGCTGCATCTCCCGCGCATGCAGCCGCCAGGCCGCCTGCTCGAGCGCCTTCTGGACCTTGAGGTTCAGCAGGTCGAGATTGGGACGTTTCGAGACGTAGTCGTCGGCGCCGGCCCGCATCGCCCGGACGACCGTCGCAGGGTCGTCGTCGCCGGAGACCATGATCACCGGCAGATCCGGCCGCACACGACGGATCTCCCCGAGCACCTCGATACCGTCGGGCGGGCGGCCGAGATCGATGTCGAGCAGCACGGCCTCGGGATCGTCCTCTTCGATGCGCCGCAGAGCTTCGGCGCCGCTGCTCGCGGTGAGGATCTCGAACAGCTCCTCGCCGAGCAGCGCGAAGTGACGGAGGAACTCCGGATCGTCGTCGACGAGCAGCATCCGCAGCTTCGTCATGCGGTCTTCTCCCCGACCATGACGGCCCGGCCGGCCGGCGCCAGCACGTCGAACTGCACCTCGAAGCAGGCTCCGCGGGCTGCGGCGAGGGCACGGATCGAGCCCCCGAAGCGCTCGAGCGTCCTCCGGGCGTAGAACAGCCCGAACCCGCTGCCTCCCGATCGGTACGTCTTCCCGGGCTCGAAGATCGCCTCCTCTCTTCCGTCCGGAATGCCCGCCCCATTGTCTTCGAACAGGATCCGTGCATGCCGCGACGACGCGATCTCCGCCCGGATGGCGACACGCGGATCTCCGGAGCCCGCCATCGCCTGCACGGCATTTTCCATCAGCACGTCGAGCACCCGGAACAGCTCGTGCTTCATGAATCGGACCCGCAGGCCGTCAGGAAGCAGATCGACGAACTCCACGGTGCACGGAACGAGCCCCTTGCGCGAGACGACGTAGAGCGAGAGCAGCTCCGCGAGGTCGACCGACAGGCGCTCGTCGATCTCGCGCCGCGTCGTCTTGGCGAGCCGCTCGATCGCCACGAGGGAGGTCGCCAGTTCGGCACCGTCCGGTGTCACGGCACGTCGGCCGGATCGCCTCAACCGCGAGAGCATCCGCGCGGTCAGCCGCGCCTGGCGACGGACCTCGAGGCTCCACTCATCGGCTCGCAGGGAACTGGCGGCCGCCAACCGGGCGATCGTCGTCAGTTCCGGCAGGACGACCTCGCGATGGGCGAGAAGATCCTCCCGCAGGAGAAGCGCTCTCCGGCTTCCGGGAACGACCGGCTCACCCGCAAGGTTCTCGAGCACGAACAGCAGCCGGTCGAGCACCCGGCGCGGCGTCTCGTTGTGCCGGAACGCCCGCAGCGCGAAGTCGAGTTCGACGAGCGCCTCGGGAAGCGGACGCAGCACCATCCGTGCACGGACCAGGACCAGCGCCAGGATGCCGGCGGCGCCCGGCACGACGAGCGCCCAGATCACCGAGGGGCGCCCCGGATCGAATGGAGAAAGAACCAGCAGAACGAGCCCCAGAGGCACCGTCGCCCCGAGGGCGATCCAGGCCGGCCGGGGCGGCACCCCGCGAAAGAGCAGCCACGCCAGTCCGAGCAGCGCGGCAGCGACGAGGAGCGCCCCGCCGGACCAGCGACGGTTCCACCGGTCGCCGAGGAAGTGGCGCGCGCGCCAGACCGGCCCCACGCCGGAAAGCCCGGCGGAAGCCAGGACGATGCGCTCGATCGCCGGGGGGACCACCCGGACGACCCGTGTCCGCGCCCCGGGCAGACTGACCACGACGTCGTACGGACGTCCCGGTTCGACGCCGCCGAAGTGGGCGTGCCGGCGCCCCTGGGACTGGTATCCGCCGGCCGGGGGGATCGGCTGCCAACCGAGGAGTGCGTCGTCATTGCCGGCATGGCCCGCCGGGTAGAGGCGGACGACCGCCCCGATCGCGCTGCGGTTGCTCGCGGGGCCTTCGACAGCGACCTCGATGTAGTGGTGGTTGTCGGTGCGGTTCTCCCGCTTGACGACCGCCTCCCCGTCGCGACCGTACAGAAGATCGAGATCACCGTCCCGGTCGAAGTCGGCCACGATGGCACCCGTCGTCCTGCCGGCACCGGCCCACCGACGTCGGCTCTGCTGCCACTCACCCCGCTCCCGGACGAACCGCCCGCGCCTGTTCTCGTAGATGCGGAGGCCTCCGTCTCCCGTCAGCGCCAGGTCGAGATCGCCGTCGTTGTCGACGTCCAGGAACTCCGCTCCGAGCGTCCTGCGACAGTCCTGGTCCCGCGGCAGGCGATCGGAGATGTCCTCGAATCTCATCCCACCGCGATTGCGCAGCAGGAGGTCGCAGCCAGCCTGCGAGGCGACGAAGAGTTCGGGACGGCCGTCGCCGTCGAGATCCGCCGCCGCGACGCTGTTGAAGCTCGACTTCGAGAGCGGCGCCTCCGTCGAGGGGTTGTCGATCCCCGCCAGCAGTCGGTGCGTACGGAACCGCGGCTCTCCGGCCGCACGCGAGACGTTCTCGTGGATCATCAGACCGCGCCCCCAGGTGGCCACGACGACGTCGGTGTCCCCGTCGGCGTCGAGGTCCACGCAGCGCGGCGTCTCGCTGGCATCCTCCGTGATCATCCCGGAGGCGTCCGTCCCGTCGAAGAACGCTCCGGCCCCGTTGTTGACCAGCAGCCGGTCGGCGGCGAAGACGGAGGTCACGTAGAGATCGAGATCGCCGTCGCCATCGCCGTCGATCAGGCAGGCACCGGTCGTCATGTCCGCGGACTCGCCTCCGCTGGCCGACTCCTCGATCCACGGGACGAAGTGCCGGTCACGTGCGCCCTTCAGCATCGTGTCGTGGCCGTACATGCTGGTGACGAACAGCTCTTCCCTGCCGTCACCGTCGAGGTCCCCGGCGACCGCCGCGGTGTCGTAGAGCGCCTTCCAGGAACTGCGGGCATCATCGCCGCTGACGGCGAGGCTGTCCGAGACCGCGCGGAAGCTCTCCGGCCAGAGCGGATCGCGGATCCGCGGGTCCAGCGACAGGGGGACGAGCAGGCTCCGGGGCAGCGCGACGTTCGGACCGAGGTGGTCGACGACGTACACGTGTTCCTCGCCACCGGCCAGGACGAGAGTCATGCCGATCACGCGCGGCGTGTCGATCTGCAGCAGGACCGGAGGGGTGAACCAGCGCGCCAGCGGATCACGGGCCTCGTCCCGCTGCACCGCTCGCAGTTCGAAGACCCATCCGGCGGTGTCGCGCGCCAGGACGCCGCAGGCAAGGTGATCGGCGAGACGGATCATCGTCCGGGGGTTGGCGATGCCCAGTTCCTGCCAAGCTCCGCCGGCAAGGCGAAAGACCCGGCCGTCCCTGATCTGATGCGCCCGCCCGGGTGACGCGTAGGAGACCTCCCCGAGAGCCCGGCCCACCTTCCGAGGGACGACGGTCGCGCCCGTCGCGCCGGGAGCGCGCACCTCGAGCAGGCTCCCGCCGTACTCGAGGAACGCCGCCTCCCGGGAAACCCACTGCAGGCGCCACGGCTGTTCTTGGTCCCACCGGGCCGCGACGACCCACCGGCCCTGCTGGCGGCGATAGACGGCGATCCGCTGCTGGGCGTGGGCGGCGATCCAGCCCACCTCGTCGTCGACCATGCGGATCCGGACGTTGTGCAGCGGCAGGGGGGTCACTTCGCGCTCCCACCGCCCGCCTCGAGCGAGGCGCAGGACCTCGCGCCATTCGCCGCCGATCCAGAGCGTGCCGTCGTCCGTGACATCGAGATCGAGGATCATGTTCCCCACGACCGGAGGACGCAGGTCGACCCAGACGTGATCCTCCTCGCGGGGTTCGAGCCGGAGCAGGCCCGTCCTGCCGGACACGCTCCACGTCCCGGTGACGTAGGCCTCCCCCGCGGCTCCGGGAAAGACGTCGAACGGCTGGAACCCGTCGGGCACGGTGAACCGGCGCCAGGTCCAGGGGGACTCGTCGCCTTCGAGGCGCCGCCCGCGGTAGACGGCGTGGTCGTCTCCGATCAGCCAGAGGCGCCCATCGGGGCTGCAGCGCGGAATCCGCTCCACCGGCTGGACGTGAGGCAGGATCGGCATCCAGTCGTGGAGACTCGCGACGCCGTCGCGCTGCTGCCCGGACGCGGGAAGAGACCCGCAGGCGCAGCCGACCAGCCACGCCACGAGGAGAAGCCGCCCTGCTCCGGAAAGGAGACTTCCCGGAAGGGGGGCTTCGTTCTCCCCCCACAGGCCCATCGATCCATCCTTCCGCGCCGGGGACGGCACGAT
>JAJRXN010000093.1 GCA_024276295.1 Acidobacteriota bacterium | reverse complement strand
GGCGCGCGGCATCAGCCAGGAGCTGTACGCGCTGCGGGAGTACCAGCCGGGCGACGAACTGCGGATGATCCACTGGAAGCAGACCGCCCGGCTGCAGCGCCCCGTGACGCGGGAGACGACGTGGGAACAGCACCAGCACCTAGTCCTGCTGATCGACTGCGGGCGTCCGATGGCCTCGCTGGCCGACGGGCTGAGCAAGCTCGATCACGCCCTGGCCGCCATGCTGGCGCTGCTGCGCGTCGTCGTCGCCCAGCAGGACTCCGCGACGCTGGTGCTGTTCGGCAAGGAGATCGACCGCGTGGTGCGTGTCGACCGGCGCACGCGGTCGTTCCGGGCGGTCTTCGAGCGCGTCTACGACCGCCGCGCGGGACTCGAGGAGCCGGACTACGCCGCGGCCGCGGCGTGGAGCGCCGTCGAGGTGCCGCGCAGTTCGCTGGCGATCGTCGTCACCTCGGTGATCGACCTGGTCGGCGCGGAGTCACTCGGCCGTGCGCTGGCCGGCCTCGCCCGGCGGCACCGGCCGCTGCTGGTCAACCTCGAGGACCCGGGCCTGGTCGGCCTGGCCCGCGCGATCCCCGCCGGCACGACCGAGGCGTACGCCAAGGTCTCCGCGCTGCGGCTGCTCGCCGCCAACCGGGAACTCGCCACGCGGCTGCGCGGCCGGGGGATCGACAGCCTCTCGCTGCCGGCCTCGCGCCTCGCCGCCGGCGTGATCCAGCGCTACCTGGACTTCAAGGCGCGCCGCCGCTTCTGACCCGCCGGGCCGCGATCAGCGCGACATGAAGAACGCCTCGCCCCAGCGCACCAACCCGACGAGCACCAGGATCAGCCCTTCCCCGCGCGAGATGCGCCCCCCGGTCCGCAGGAAGATCGCCACCAGCAGGCACGTCACCACGAGGGCGACGAGCCCGAACGCGTAGCTCCGGCCGTCGTCGAGCAGGATCGGCCGCGCCAGGGCCGCCACGCCGAGCACGCCGAGCATGTTGAAGATGTCGCTGCCGATCAGGTTGCCGACGACGATCGCATGCCGGCCGCGCCTCGAGGCGACGATCGAGGTCGCCAGCTCCGAAGCCGACGTGCCCGCGGCGACGATCGTCAGCCCGATCAGCCACTCGGGAACGCCGAGCATCCGCGCCAGATCGGTCGCCGAACCGACGAGCAGTCGGCCCCCGAGCACGACGGCCCCGAGACCGACGACGAGCAGCACGCCGCTGGCCCAGGTCGGCCGGCCGATCGGGATCTCCTCCTCGAGCGGCTGGCGGTCGCGCCAGAGGAGAAGCAGGTAGGCCAGCAGGCCGGAGAACAGCAGGACGCCCTCGAGGCGGGTCAGCCGGCCGTCGCTCAGCGCCAGCGCCACCGCGAGGGAGACGGCGACCAGCAGCGGCCCGTCGCGCCGGATCGCCGCGCGACGGGCCTCGAGAGCGGCGAACACCGCGCAGCCGCCGAGGATGATCCCGAGATTGAAGATGTTCGAGCCGAGGACGTTGGCGACCGCGATCTCGCTGCGCCCGGTGATCGCCGCCGAGATCGTGACCGCGAACTCGGGCGCGGAGGTGCCGAACGCGACGATCGTCAGGCCGATGACGAGGTCCGACATGCCGGCGGCCCGGCCGATCTTCGCCGCCGAGTCGACGAACCAGTCCGCTCCCTTCCACAGGAGAAGGAACGAGAGCAGGAGCAGCAGGACGTCGACGACGGCGGTCATGGCCTTTCCCGCCCTCCCGGTCGCACGCCGGGCGGGCGCGGGATCATAGCCTGTCGGACCGGCCGAGTCTGGGGTGGGCGATCGGATTTGAACCGACGACCACCTGATCCACAGTCAGGGGCTCTACCGCTGAGCTACGCCCACCACACTCGCGGCCCTGCCGGGCCATCGGCCCTCGGTCCCGCATTCCGGCGATCGTGGCGCGCCAGGCAGGACTCGAACCTGCGACCGCCGGTTTAGAAGACCGATGCTCTATCCAGCTGAGCTACTGGCGCATCGCCGAGCGTTCCGGTTGCCGCGGCGCCGGGATGGCCGGCCATCCCGACCCGGAGGAAACTGGCGCGAGTGGGAGGATTCGAACCTCCGACACCCAGCTCCGGAGGCTGGTGCTCTATCCACTGAGCTACACCCGCGCACCGGTTCCGAACCGGATCGGCCGAAGGATCATACCGAAGGCGGAGCGTGCGGCAACAGCGGGCCGGGAAAACCGTCTCCGCCGGCTCACCGCTCCCCGCCCTCGTCGCCGCCCGCGGCGAGCCCGGAAAGGAGCCGGCGGACGCCCGCCGCGCCGTCCTCCCGCAGCACGCCGCCGAGCGCGTCCGGAAGCCCGGGGTCGAGCCGGCCCCACAGCCGCGCGTAGACCACCTGCTGCGGGCCGCTGCCGACGACGACGAGGTCGGCGACCGGTGAGGCCTCCCTGCCGGGGACACGCCACGAACGGCGTCCTGTGCGCACCAGCACCATGCCGGAGCGCGTCTCGTCGGCGAGCCGCAGCAACGGCTCCCAGCCCCGGACCGGGATCCGGGTCACGTCGAGCGCCGGGCCGTCGCCGGCCGCCACCTCGAACACCGCCAGCTCGAGGCCCGCGAGTCCCTCGAACGGAACGTCCTCGCCGTCTCCCGCGGCGATCTGCCGCAGCAGCAGGGTCGTGAACCGCCCGAGGGTGACCTCGAAGGCCCGCCGGGGATCCTCCCCACGCTGCCGCACGATCTCGTCCCGGATCGTCGCGGGACTGAACGCCGTCACGCAGCCGGCCGCCAGCACGACCGCGACGCCGACCAGGGCTGTCCGGGCTCTCCCGACCGTTCGAAACATCGCCTCGCCTTTCTTCGCAGGTCGTCCGGGCTGCCGGCAGGGCAGCGCGACCTTCCCGGAGCACCTTTCAGAGGAAAAAGAGCAGCATCACGCGGGTCAGGACCGCCGACAACAGGAAGGCGACCGGCAGCGTGACGACCCAGGCGGCGAAGATGTCGCGCACGACCCGCATGTCGAGCGCCGCGATGCCGCGTGCCAGGCCGACGCCGATGACCGAACCGACCAGCGTGTGGGTCGTCGAGATCGGCAGCCCCATCTTGCTGCACACGAGCACCGTCGTCGCGGCGGCGAACTCGGCGCTGAAGCCGCGCGAGGGCGTCAGCTCGGTCAGCCGGCGGCCGATGGTCTCCATCACGCGGTAGCCCCAGAGCATCAGGCCGATGACGATCCCCGCGCCCCCGATCGCGAGCACCCACTCCTGGACCTCGACCTCGCCGCGGACGGCCCCGGATCGCCAGGCGGAGAGCACGCCGGAGAGCGGTCCGATGGCGTTGGCGACGTCGTTCGATCCGTGGGCGAACGCGACGTAGCAGGCCGTCATCACCTGCAGCCAGCCGAACTGGTTCTCGACGTAGCCGAAGCGGTCATTGAGCCGGACGCGTCCGAGCGGCCGGCGCCAGACGAGGAACGCCGCCAGCAGGCCGCCGACCGCCGCCCCGAGCGCCGCCAGCTCGAGCGCGCGGATCAGCGAGAAGTCGAGATGCAGGTTCTTGAGCCCCTTGTAGAGCATCGAGAGCACGAGCACGAAGACCACCAGCGCGACGAGAAACGGCGTCGCGCGTCGGGCCATCACCCGTGGATAGCGCGCGTTGATGATCCGACTGGAGAGGATGCGGAACATCGTGAAGCCGATCGCCGCGCCGATCAGCGGCGAGAGGACCCACGAGGTGCCGATCTGGGCCAGCTTGCCCCAGGAGACGCCCGCCAGTCCGGAAGCCGCGACGCCGCCGCCCGCGAGGGCGCCGATGATCGCGTGGGTCGTCGAGACCGGCCAGCCGCGCCAGGTCGCGAGCTGCAGCCACAGCGCCGCGGCGAGCAGCGCGGCGCACATCACGATCATGAACATCGTCGGGTCCGACAGCGTCTCGACGTCGATGACCCCCTTCTTGACCGTCTTGGTCACGCTGCCGCCGACGAGCACCGCCCCGAGGAACTCGAACACCGCCGCAGCCAGGATCGCCTGGCGCATCGTCAGCGCCCGCGAACCGACCGAGGTCCCCATCGCGTTGGCCACGTCGTTGGCGCCGATGTTCATCGCGAGATAGAGGCCGAAGACCAGACCGATGGCAACGAAGAACAGCGGCGGCATCGATTCCTCCAGGCCGGGAAACCCGGACCGGCCCCGCGGGGCGGCTCAGCGGGATAGCATCAGGCGCACGTGGTCCCCGATCGATTCGGCGGCGTTGGCCAGCCGCCCGACCAGTTGAAGCAGCTTCTGCCACAAGCCGAGATCGACCGCGCCGAGTTCCTGCTCCCTGACGAAGAGCTGCCGCGCGGTCGTGTAGGCGTGCTTGTCGACCTCGTGCTCCTTGGCGCTGACGCGGTCGATCAGCTCGATGACGCGGGCGGCCTCCTCGCCGCCGAACGACGTCTCGAGCAGTTCGTCGAGCCGCTCGATCACCTCGCGCGCCAGGACGCACGCCTCGAGCGACAGATCGACCTCCTCGAGGATCGCCGGGTGGAGGTCCCTCGGCAGCGTCAGGTCGGCCTTGAGCGTGGCGACGATGACGATGTCCTCGCACAGGTCGGCGAGCCGGTCCTGCTGGTGCAGCAGCGCGAGCAGGTCGCGCCGGTCGACCGGCAGGAAGTACGACTTCGGCAGGTGGTCCCGGATCTCGTTCTTGACGAGATCGGCCTCGTGCTCGAGCTTGAGAATCCGCTTGCGGATCGTCCTCGCCTTCTCAGCGTCGCCGGCGAGGAAGGCCTCGAAGAACGGCCGCACCTGGTCGACCGGCTCGAGAACCGTGTCCATGTGGCGCTGGAGCGCCCGGAACGGACTCTGGCCGAACAAATCAAGAATGGTTCGCATCTTTTCCCGTCCTGCGTCGCCTGACCGGACCATCCGGCCGTGCATCATAGGGGGCCAGGCGGTCGATGTCTCTCCCCCCCCGGCCTCCTGCCCGTCGAGCAGCCGTGCCAGCAGGGATTCGACCTTCGCGCGGAGCAGGTCGCGCACCGCACGGACTTCCCCGATGTCCGTCGTCGCCGGATCCGGGATGTCCCAGTCCTCCCGGATCCGGGCCGGGACCGCGGGGCACGCGTCGCCGCACCCCATCGAGATCACCGCGTCGTACCTCCGGGGCGGGATCCCGGCGAGCGACTTCGACCGGTGCGCCGACAGGTCGCATCCGGCTTCCGCCATCACCTCGATCGCCCGCGGATTCACCCGGCCGGAAGGACGCGAGCCGGCGCTGAACGCCTCGATGCGATCGCCGCCGATCATCCGGGCCAGCGCCTCGGCCATCTGGCTGCGGCACGAGTTCTCGATGCAGACGAACAGCACGCATCGGATGCCGGACCGCCCGCACGCGCTTCCGGCCATCGTCGACCTCAGACGGCCGCGGCTTCCGCCGTCGCGAACAGTCTCCGGCGCAGCCACAGCGCGACGCCGACGAGACCGATCAGCACCGGCACCTCGACCAGCGGGCCGACGACGGCAGCCAGGGCGGCCCCGGAATCGATCCCGAACACCGCGACGGCCACGGCGATCGCCAGCTCGAAGTTGTTGCTCGCCGCCGTGAACGAGAGCGTCGCCGTCTTCGGGTAGTCCGCGCCGACCCTGCGGCCCATCCAGAACGAGACCAGGAACATCACGACGAAGTAGATCAGCAGCGGCACCGCGATCCGCGCGACATCGAGCGGGATCGTGACGATCAGTTCCCCCTTGAGACTGAACATCACCAGGATCGTGAAGAGCAGCGCGACGAGCGTGACGGGGTTGATCCGCGGAATGAACGTCCGCTCGTACCATTCCCGGCCCCGGACCCGGACGAGCACGAACCGCGTCAGCACTCCGGCGAGGAACGGAACACCGAGATAGACGAACACGCTGCGGGCGATCTGCCCCATCGTGACCTGGACGACCGCTCCGTCGAGGCCGAACAGCGGTGGCAGCACGGTGACGAAGACCCAGGCATAGACGCTGTAGAACAGCACCTGGAACAGGCTGTTGAACGCCACGAGGCCGGCGGCGTACTCGCGGTCCCCCCCGGCGAGATCGTTCCAGACGATCACCATCGCGATGCAGCGGGCCAGACCGATCATGATCAGGCCGACCATGTACTGCGGGTGGTCGTGGAGGAACACGATCGCCAGGACGAACATCAGCATCGGTCCGACGATCCAGTTCTGCAGCAGCGAGAGCGCGAGAATCCGGCCGTCACGGAAGACGCCGCCGAGTTCCTCGTAGCGGACCTTCGCCAGCGGCGGGTACATCATCAGGATCAGTCCGAAGGCGATCGGCAGGTTCGTCGTGCCGACCCGGGACCGCTGGATCGCCTGTTCGACGACCGGAAAGGCCCAGCCGAACCAGACCCCGAGAGCCATCGCGAGGAAGATCCACAGGGTCAGCCAGCGATCGATAAACGGGAGCCCGTCTGCGGTCCGGCCGTGCGACATCGCGTCTTCTCCCGGAAGAACGGCCGGCGAGGGCGCAGCCGGCATCGACACGCATGATCGCAGCGCCGGGAATCCGCGCCGCCGGATGGTAGCGGGGGGGGGATTTGAACCCCCGACCTTTGGGTTATGAGCCCAACGAGCTACCAGACTGCTCCACCCCGCGTCACCCGTGACTGTTCCGAGCGCGCAGGATGGTAGCCGTGGGCCGGGACGGCGTCAAGGCACGAACAGTTCCCGCGGCTCGCTTTCGGCCAGGATGCGCCCGCCCTCGCCGATCGCGCGAACCCGCCAGACGTAGCGGCGGCCCGGGCGCAGGTGGCCGCGACTGACGACCGACAGGCCGGCCTCGGTACGTTCGCCGCCCACCACCACTCCGGTCACCGCCCGGCCGCGATCCGCCTCGTCGAAGATCTCGAGGCGGTAGGCGAGGGCCTCCGGAACGGCCTGCCAGACGAAGCGGGTGTCGGCGTGCAGCACCGCGCCTGGTGCGGGGGCCGGGACGTGCAGCCGGGAGACCCGCGCCTGCGTGCCGGCCTGGACGTAGTAGCGCAGTTCCGGGGCTGCGAAGCCCGGCACGGGCTCGGTCACCCGCAGCCGCACGCGGTAGCTTCCGGTCAGGTGCGTCGGCAGCGGCGGGCTGCGCAGTTCGATGCTGCCGCGGGCGACGACGTAGCGACGCACGGTGACCAGGGGGCGTAACACCGCATCGCCGGAGATGCCTGCGGGATCGGTCACCTCCCAGACGGCGCGCAGCAGCCCGCTGCCGGAAAAGGTGACGCGGGCCACCGCGCGCAGCTCGGCCTCCGGTTCGGCGACGTCGATCACGCTGCCGTTCTCGAACGTCAGCGCCAGCCGCTCCACGCCGTAGCTGCCGGCCGCTCCCCCGGTGACTCTCAGCTCGATCGCCCCGGTGGCCGCCCCCGTGCCGTCGTCGAACGTACGCACGTAGAACAGGCGGTCGGCCCCGAGTTCGTGCGCCCTGAACACGACCTCGGCCGGGACGAGCAGCGACTCGCGGAACGAGAACGACGTGATCGGGGCGAGCGGCCTGGACTGCGAGAGACTGCGCGTCACCGTGCCGATCACGACGCCGGTGACGCTGCCCGCACGGAACGTGCCGGAGAGCGAGGAGACCGTGGTGCCGCCGGTGCCGCCGACCGTCGCCCGGGTGACGTTCCAGACGAGCGAGACCGACGAGGCGCGGGCCAGCGGCACCGTGCGCGAGGTGGGCGTCGTGGCCACAGCCGTGATCGCGGCGCGCATCGGCTGCGCCGCGGCCAGCAGCAGCTCCGCGGCGATGGCCAGGCGTCTCGGGAATCCTCCGTGGTGCATCCTCGGGTACCTCATCGGCCGGAAGCCCAGCTCACTGTGAGTCGGAGATGGACGCGGTAGACGACCGCGTCGTTGGCACTGTCGACCCGGTCCCGGCGCCGGTGACGCTGCCCTTCGAGCGAGAGCTGCACGCCGGGCCGGCCGCTTCCACCCTCGTGGACCGTCCACTGGAGCATGCCGGTCGCGTCCAGCGTCCGCAGAGCGGCGGCGCCGTCGGAACTGCGGTCGCGGTTCCAGGCTGCGCCGACGCTGGCCCGCAGTCCCGTTCCCAGGGTCTGGCCGAGGTCGAGCGCCACGGTCTCGGTCGTCAGGGCGATCCCGGCGTCCCGGTCCTCGGTGCGGCTGCGCTGCACGGACAGGCCGACGCTCGGGCCGTCGCCGTCCGCCACGTAGAGCGCCAGCTCCGTGATCGCGTTGCCCGTGTCCGCCCCCACGCCGGCATGGTCGATCTCGCTGCCGAAGGTGTGACTCAGGCTCCAGTTCCACGCGGGGTATGCGAAGCTGGCCGACAGCGACAACGCGTCGGTATCGCGGAAGTCACCCGCCGTCAGGCCGCCTCCGGCCCGCACCACGTCCTGGCGGAACTCGACGTAGTTCAGCGCCCAGGACGGCTGGCCGTACCAGGCCGGTCCGGCCTCCGGATCGTCTCTCGGAGGCGGCGTGTACGAGACCGACAGCGCCCCCTGCAGAGAGCGCACGCGGGGAAGCAGCGCCAGGCCGTTGACGTTGTCGGTCTCCCGGCCCAGGTCGGCCTGCACGTCCCATCCGGCCCAGGAGAACGTCCCCGACGCGCGCAGCAGATCGCGGTCGGCCACGCCGGTCGGATCGGCGACGCTGCGAAAGAAGGTGCCGATGCGGCGGCGTTCGACGCCGACGCTCAGCATCGCCGGTTCGTCGCCGAGCATCCGGCCCTCGAGGGCGGCGTAGTCCGCCCGGAAGGAAAACGCGCGGTCGCGGCGGGCCTCCGCGCTGCCGTCGCCGTCGAAGTCGTAGCGCGTCCGTGCCAGTTCCGCCTGGAACTGCAGACGGTCGTCGAACAGGCGGCCATCGAGCGCCACGCTGGCCCCCTGTCCCTCGGCCTGCGTCTCCGTGTCGCCCCCGGCCCCCTCGCCGACCTGCCCCGGCTCGCGCCCGTCGAGCCACGTCGCGGAGACGACCAGCGCGTCGGGACGGTCCCGCAGCGGATGCGCGCTGACCGTCAGGCCCGTCACGCGATTGCCGGGGTCGCCCGCGCCGAGTCCGCCGGAAAAGCCCGCCACCTCCTGGTTGCGCAGGGCGAACGCCGCGGCGCTCAGGCGGTCGTCGGGGCGCCCGTATCCGGCGGAGACGCCCCGCCGGCGCAGGTTCTGGGCGATGAGCGAGGGCGGCGCGGGGGCATGATGCCCCGCGGTCAGCCACCAGGAGCCGAACTCGCCCTTCAGCAGGAAGTCGCCGAGGTCCATCACTCCCCGCTCGCGGGGAAGCTGGAACGGATCGCTACTGTGCACGAACTCCGCCTCCGCGGACAGGCGCCACGGCCCGTCCGCGACCGTCCCGGCCACGCGCCCCGTTCCTTCCGAGCCGGACTTCGTGCCGGGGTCCTCCGGGCCTCCTTCCGCGACGCGGCGGACGCCGCTCAGGCTCGCCTCAGCAGAGGCCTCGGCCTCGCGCAACCGGACCGAGTGGCGGATCTCGATCGTCCACGCACCGCGTTCGACGAGTTCGTCTCCCGGCCCGCGCTCGACGAGCCGAAGGCGGTGCCGCCCCCAGGCCAACGGCTCGACCGGGGTCAGCACGAGGATCTCGCCCTCGCGCCGCACCGTGTCGGTCACGTCGATGTCGTCGAGTTCGAGGACCAGTCGTCCGGGATCGGTCTCCGCGAGTCCGGGCACGTGGATGCGGATCGGGTCGGACGGGCGACGGACCGGGCCGTCGTGGCCCACGAGGCCCGCCGCCGATGGACCGGCGAGGGCCGGGTCCACGGCCGCGATCAGCAGGACGCCCAAGTTCACGAGGCCGCCCGCCACGACCCGCCGCCACCCTCGGCGGGCACCGGCGGATCGCGCTGCCCGCCCTGCTCGTCGTCTCGCCATGCGCTCCTCTCCGGCCGGACGACGTCGACCGCGGGTCGCCCCCCGGTCTGCGCCGCCTCGCGCCGCTCACACCGCGACCTCGGCCGAGCCGCCCCCGGGTCGTCTCGAGTAGAGGTCGGATCGCGGACCGGCTCATTACAGCAGAAGACGGACGGCGGCAGGACTCACATGACGAACGCTCCGGAACACCCGAGGGCGGTTCAACATGTGGAGCCTGCACTCAGCGAAACGGGCCGACGGGAAACTCCGGCGATTCGACCTCATCGCCCGCGTTCCCCGGGCAGGCGAGATTCGCAGCCGGCCACCCGGCACGCTCCAGGTGGCCCGTTCCCGCTCTGCAGGTTGACTGAACCGCCCCGAGTTTTCCGGAGGCTCCGTTACGTGAGCCCGGCCGCCATGACCTGGACGAGTTGTTGCTGATGGTAGTACCGCGCTTCGAACTCTGCCGGTGTCGTGTAGGCGAGCGGCTCGAAGAGCCGCTGATTGTTGAACCAGGCGGTCCAGTCGAGCCTTGCGTACTCGACGTGGTGGACATCGCGCCACCTGGTCCACCGTCGCCTTGCCGGCCAGCAGGTCCAGCACGGCCTGCTTCCGCTCTGCGACGCTCCGACGACCAGACCGGCCACGGTTTCCGGCACTCCGCCGCGCCTCCGGCTCGCTCCGCTCGCCTGCGTCGCCGCGGAGCGCCTTCCCAGTCCCGTTCTTCCGTCTCACCATACCGTCGTCCTCCTCCCGACGACGGCACCATAATCTCAGCCGGAGAGTGTCAACCTACCGACCGGGGACGGGCCATGCCCGCCCGCAAGTCCCCCGCCCCTATCGACGGAGTTCAAGCACGACACGTGATTCCTCGCTGGTGCCGGGCCTCACCGAGAATACTGCCTCCCCCCGTGTCAGGCCCGTCGATCCATTCACACCACTTAGGTCCCCGCGTTGACGCGGAAACATCGCAAACCTCGCCACAACTCCGCCATCCATGAACACCATGAGAACGCTGTCGTCCCGCAAGGCGATCCCCGTCACCCGAACTTCATCCCAACGCACGCCGATCGCCTGTAGAACCTCTTCGTATGGGGTGTATGGCCCGAAGATGAACACTCGTTCCCATGGAAACTCAGTCGCCGATGCAAGGCGAATCGGCGTGTCGTTCTTCGATTCCAATCTCTGTTCGATCGCCGCTCCGAAGCGCCGGAGTTCAGTCTCCGCCCCGCCGCACGCGACGAGCGTGAAAAGCATGCTCATCAAAATGCGCTTTGCTGTCAGCATCATCGATTGAGCCACCGCAGATTCCCCGCCAACAGCTCGAGCGCGATTCGATCCGCCAGCGACGGCGGAGCACATGCACACTGCCGATAGACCGCCCGACTTCATTGTTGTGAAGATCCATGGCCTTCTCCAGCGCTGGATTCCCCGCGAAATCCTCATGGGCATCCCCGAACTCACGGGCCAGAGCTTCGCCATGCGCTTGCGCCATCAGCGCACTCCAGTACGCATGCCGGAACGCATCACCGCGGCCGTTATGGAGTTCTCCCGGATACCTATTCCTCGCTTCGGACGCTGCCGCTTCTGCAAACGCGAAGAAGTCCCGTGCCACAAGAGGATGCCTTCGAACGAAGTTCTTCTCTGCATCGGTCAACTGCCTGTAGGCCCTGTACTCATGCCCTTGGTGTTCCTTCGTGTCTTGCAGCACGCTGGCGACATTTCCTCCGTCCGAAGATCCATCCGGCGCTCCCGCCGGGAGACTATCCCCCGTGATACCCGATCCCGACCCTGCATCATCCCGTAGCGACGCCACCGGCTCCACCATCCCCCCTTCTCCCGCCTCGGCCCCCGCCACCGCCTGCGGATCGGCGCCCGCGGCCATCGACGATGCCCCGAGCGCTGCCACGATCTCCCCGACCGACCAGCCCGACAGCAGCGCCG
>JAJRXN010000092.1 GCA_024276295.1 Acidobacteriota bacterium | reverse complement strand
GAACGCCCGCCGCCCGTCTCGCGGCCGGCCGGCGCGGCACGCTGCGCCCGCTGGCCGTGGCGCCGATGATGGACCGGACCGACCGGCACTTCCGTCGCTTCTTCCGCGGCATCTCGCGGCACGCGCTGCTCTACACCGAGACGGTCACCACCGCGGCGATTCTCCGCGGCGACCGGGACCGGCTGCTGGCGTTCGATCCGGTAGAACGCCCGCTGGCCCTGCAGGTCGGCAGCGACGATCCCGACGCCCTCGCCCGCTGCGCCGAGATCGCGGCGGCCCGGGGCTTCGACGAGATCAATCTCAACGTCGGCTGTCCGAGCGACCGGGTCCGGCGCGGCCGGTTCGGTGCGTGCCTGATGGCGGACCCCGAGCGGGTCGCGGCGGCCGTCGCCGCGATGCGCGACGCGTGTCCGCTCCCGGTCACGGTCAAGCACCGGATCGGGATCGACGACCAGGACGACTGGCGGGACCTGCTGCGGTTCGTCGACACCGTCGCCGCCGCCGGCTGCGATCGCTTCATCGTCCACGCCCGCAAGGCCTGGCTCGACGGGCTCAGCCCGGCCGAGAACCGCACGATTCCCCCGCTGCGCCGCGAGATCGTGCATCGCCTCGCGGCCGAGCGGCCGGAGCTGCACGTCGAGATCAACGGCGGGATCGCCTCGCTCGACGACGTGCTCGACCAGCTCGGGCACGTGCCCTCGGTGATGGTCGGCCGCGCCGCCTGGGACACGCCGTTCGCCTTCGCCGCGGCGGACCGCGTGCTCTTCGGCGATCGCGCTCCGCTGCCGACGCGGCGCGCCGTGCTCGAACGGATGCGCGATCACGCCGCCCGCGAGCAGGCCCACGGCGCCCGCCCCGTGGCGCTCGTCCGACCGCTGATGGGACTCGCCCGCGGCTGCCCTGGCGGGCGTGCCTTCCGCCGCACGCTCGGTGAGCAGGTCGCCGGAGGACGGCCGGCCGTCGCGGCGATCGAACGCGCCCTGGCCGTGCTGCCCGCCTCCGTGCTCGATGCCGAGCCCGCGATACCATCCCATCCATCGCCCCCGCGACCAGGGGAGGACCGACCGTGTCCAGGGAGTCCACCATGACGCTCGACGCCGTCCGCCCGTTCCTGCTGATGCTGCTGGCCACGACGATGCCCGTCGCCGCCTCCGGCGCGCCGACCCCGGAGGAGGCGGCGCGGTTCGTCGCCGATGCCGAGGCGCGCCTGCTGGCGGCCTGGATCCGCGCCGAACGGGCGGCCTGGGTACAGGCGAACTTCATCACCGAGGACACGCAGGCGATCGCCGCCGAGGCACAGGCCGAGCTGCTCCGCCTGACCGGCGACCTCGCCCGGCGCACGGCGCGGTTCGACGGCCTCGAACTGCCGGCCGAGCTGCGGCGGAAACTGACGCGGATCAAGCTGTCGCTGCCGCTGGCCGCCCCGCCCGATCCGGAGGCCGCCACCGAGCTGGCCCGGATCGGCTCCCGGCTCGAGGCGACGTACGGCAAGGGGCGCTGGTGCCCGGGCGAGGGTCGCGACTGCCTCGATCTCGGACAGCTCTCGCGGATCCTCGCCACGAGCAGGAAGCCCGACGAGCTGCTCGAAGCGTGGACCGGCTGGCGCACGATCTCGCCGCCGATGCGTCCGGACTACCGCCGCTTCGTCGAACTCGGCAACGAGGGGGCCCGGGCGCTGGGGTTCGCCGACCTCGGCGCGATGTGGCGGGCGGGCTACGACATGCCGCCCGACGCGTTCGCCGCCGAACTCGATCGCCTGTGGAACCAGGTCCGCCCGCTCTACGAGAAACTGCACTGCTTCGTCCGGCGCCGGCTGGTCGAGACGTACGGCAGCGAGGTCGTTCCCGCCGATGGTCCGATACCGGCCCATCTGCTGGGCAACATGTGGGCCCAGGAATGGGGCAACATCTACGACCTCGTCGCGCCGGGCGGTCCCGAGGGAGTCGACCTGACGGCGATCCTCGAACAGCGCGGGGTCACTCCGCGCGGAATGGTCGAGATCGCCGAGCGGTTCTTCACGTCGCTCGGCTTCGAGCCGCTTCCGGAGACGTTCTGGAAGCGCTCGCTGTTCGTCAAGCCGGCCGACCGGGACGTCGTCTGCCACGCCAGCGCGTGGGCGATCGACTTCTCGGACGACCTGCGGATCAAGATGTGCATCGAGCCGACCGCCGAGGACTTCGTCACGATCCACCACGAACTCGGCCATGTCTTCTACTTCCAGGCCTACCGCGACCAGGATCCGCTGTTTCGCGCCGGGGCCAACGACGGATTCCACGAGGCGGTCGGCGACACGGTCGCGCTGTCGGTCACCCCGGCCTACCTGCGCCGGATCGGCCTGATCGACGAACTGCCGCCGGACGACGCCGCGCTGTCGGGACTGATGCGACGGGCTCTGGACAAGATCGCGTTCCTGCCGTTCGGACTGGTGATCGATTCGTGGCGCTGGAAGGTCTTTTCCGGCGAGATCCCGCCCGAGCGCTACAACGCCGGCTGGTGGGAACTCCGCCGGAAGTACCAAGGGATCGCGCCGCCCGTGCCGCGCAGCGAACGCGACTTCGATCCCGGAGCCAAGTACCACGTGCCGGCCAACACGCCGTACACGCGCTACTTCCTCGCGGCGGTGCTGCAGTTCCAGGCCCACCGCGCCCTGTGTCGCGTCGCGGGCCACGAAGGGCCGCTGCACACCTGTTCGATCCACGGCAGCGAGGAAGCGGGCCGCCGGCTCCGCCGCGTCCTGGCGATGGGCGCCAGCCGGCCGTGGCAGGACGCGCTGTTCGAACTGACCGGCGAGCGGAGGATCGACGCCTCGGCGCTCGTCGAGTACTTCGCTCCGCTCGAACGCTGGCTCGACGAGCGCAACGCGGGACGACGCTGCGGCTGGTAGCGCGCCGGGCTCAGCGTTCCGGGACCGACAGGCCGTGGCCTTCGAGCCACGCCGCGTCGAACAGACTCGAGCGGTAGCGCGAGCCGCCGTCGGCCAGGTTACAGACGATCGTGCGGCCGCGCCCGGGACCCCGGGCGTACTGCACCGCGCCGGCGACCGACAGGCCCGACGATCCGCCCACGAACAGCCCCTCGTCCCACAGCAGGCGATAGACCTCGTCGACCGCCTGCTGGTCGCTGATCGTATGCGCCTCGTCGATCACGTCACGGTCGAAGCACCCGGGCACGCGGCCGATCCCGACCCCCTCGAGGATCGACGTCCCTTCGGCGGCGACCGTCCCGTCGCGGACCCACGAGCG
>JAJRXN010000091.1 GCA_024276295.1 Acidobacteriota bacterium | reverse complement strand
TGGTTTCCGGCCCTCGTCGGGCGCCCGCAGCCGCGCGGGATCACGACGGGCCGGGAGGCTGTCGGGCGATCGCTGGCGGAGGCTATCACCTGGGTCTCCGGGCTGGCAAGTGTCCCGGTGCGGTCCCGTCCCCGGCGCGCGGGGGCTGTTTGACAGAGGTTGCTCTCCCTCCTAGGCTTAGGCGTTTTTCCGGCAGAAACCCCACCGCGGACGCGGGCGGTCCTCGGCAGGACGACGCGGCGAGGGCGGTGGAAACGACGACGAGGGCGCGCCTTTCCCCCACCGGTCCGGACAGGACCATCGGCCGGGCGGCAGGGCCGAGGTTCCGCGGCTTGCAGCATGAAGCGCACGTATCAGCCCAACAATCGGAAGCGGAAGAAGACCCACGGTTTTCGCGTTCGGATGCAGACTCCGGGCGGTCGCCGGGTGCTCAAGCGCCGGCGCCAGAAGGGCCGGAAGCGTCTGGCCGTGTGAGGCCGCGGGCGGGTTATCCGCGGGCCTTCCGCATCACGCGCCGGCGGGACTACCAGCACGTCTACGAACACGGCATCCGGGTTTCCGGCCGGCGGCTGGTGGTCTTCGTGCTGCCCCGGGACGGTGGCGGTGCGCGCCTGGGCGTGACCGCCAGCCGGCGCGTCGGATCGGCCGTCAGGCGCAACCGCGCCAAGCGCCTGATCCGCGAGGCCTTCAGGCGCCATCGCCAGGAGTTCGGTGCGATCGACGTCGTGGTCAACGCGTACCGGAGCGCCGCCGACGCCGCAGGGTCGGAGATCGAACGCGAACTGCGCGCGCTCGTCCACCGGGCACTGCGCGGCCAGCGTCGCCGGGAGGAAGGGCGATGAAACGCGTGATGATCGGACTGATCCACGCCTACCAGCGACTGGTCTCGCCGATGCTCGGCCGGCACTGTCGTTTCCTTCCGTCCTGTTCCGAGTACGCCGTGATGGCGATTGAGGAGTGGGGCGTCGTCCGTGGAACCGCGCTCGCCATCTGGCGCATCCTGCGCTGTCATCCCTGGTCGGCCGGCGGGCTCGACCATCCGCCGCGGCGGAAACAGGACCGCTTGATCCATGGATAAGCAGACGACACTCCGCACGACACTTGCCATCGCGCTGACCCTGGCGGTCGTCGTCATCTGGACCTGGCTCTTCCCTCCGCCCGCGCGGCAGGCCCCTCCCCCTTCTCCCGCACGGGAGATGCAGGGCGAGCCGGGTGCCGGCGCGGCGGATGCGGGGCCATCGTCGGCGGACAGCGTCGTCGAGGACGCCACGGCCGGGGGAGAGGACGTGCCGCTCGTCGGCGAGGTGATCGCCGGCGAGGAAGGCCAGGTGCCCGTCACCGTGCGGCTCGAGCACCAGGAGGTCGTCCTGACCGCCCGCGGCGGACGGGTGCTGAGCTGGAAACTGCTCGACTTTCCGCGGGACCCGAGCCATCCCGAGCAGGGGCCGGTCGATCTCGTGTCTCCCGAGGCGCGCTCGCTCGAGCGCTACCCGCTGACGCTGATCGCGCGGGACGACGAGCTGACGCGTGTGCTGAACGAGGCGTGGTACGTCGTCGACGAGCAACCGCCGTACGACGGCGAACTCGAGGAGCGCGGGCTGCCGGCCAGCACGCGGCGGGTCCGCTTCCGCTGGGCCGACGGGCGCGGGCTCGAGGTCGAAAAGGCGCTCTACATCGCCGGCGACGATCGCTACGTGAACTACGTGGAGTGGGACGTCCGGCGCAACGGGCGCTCCGTTCCGGACGTCCGCATGGCATGGGGTCCCGGGATCGAACGACCGGCGAGTTCCAAGTCGTACTACATGGCCGAGCACGAACGCGCGGTGGTCGGGCTTCCCGACGATCACGAGGAGTTCGCGGTCAAGAGCCTGCGCGACACCGACGTGCTGATTCCGCCGGCGCGGGGAGCACGCTTCGTCGCCATCGACGACCGCTACTTCGCGGTCGCGATCATTCCCCGCGAACCGGCCGAGATCCATCTGCGGCTGGTCGAGCCGGTGACCGGTGGGGGGGAATCGCAGGACGACGCCCGCAGGATCGCCGTCGAGATCGGCGCGCGGAAGGCACTGCTGTTCACGGGACCCAAGGCCGAGGCGCTGCTCCGTCGTGTCGACGGCGACCTGGGAACGACGCTCTCCGACCTGATCCAATGGGGCTTCTTCGGCTGGGTCGCCCGGCCGCTGTTCCTGCTGATGAAGTGGATCCACGACCAGATCGGCAACTGGGGCGTGGCGATCATCGCCATCACCGTCCTGATCCGCGCGCTGTTCATTCCGCTGACGCATCGTTCGATGGTCTCGATGCGCCGGACGCAGGAGCAGACGGCCAAGCTGCAGCCGAAGATCCGCAAGATCAAGGAGAAGTACCGCGACAAGCGGGACATGGCCTCGCGCCAGAAGATGAACGAAGAGGTGATGGCGCTCTACAAGCGGGAGGGCGTCAATCCGATGGCGTCGTTGACCGGGTGCCTGCCGCTGCTGATCCAGCTCCCCGTGCTATGGGCGATGTTCTCCCTGCTGCGCGTGGTGATCGAGCTGCGCGGTGCGCCGTTCGGGCTGTGGATCCACGACCTCTCGGCACCCGACCCTACGTTCATCACGCCGATCCTGATGGGCGTGACGATGTTCGCCCAGCAGATGATGACGATGGCCCGCACCGACGATCCGCAGCAGAAGAGCCAGCAGCGGATGATGATGTTCATGCCGCTGATGTTCACTTGGTTCTTCCTGTGGGCTCCGAGCGGGCTGGTGATCTACTGGCTGACCAACAACGTGCTCGGCATCGGCCAGCAGCTGTTCGTCAACCGGCATGCCGCGGCGGCGGCGACCGCCGAGGCCTCGCGTTCGAACTGAGCAGGAGAACGCGCGGAGCGGAAGGAAGGAACAGATGTCCGAAGAGCGAGTCAGGTTCACCGGTCGCGACTTCGCGGAGGCGATGGCCGCCGCGCGTCGTCATTTCAGACTCTCCCGCCGGCAGCTCCAGTACGAGATCGTCACCGGCCGCGGCGTCGGTCCGGTCGATCGCGCCGCCGGCGTGGTCGAGATCGAGGTCTGGCCCCAGGCCGGGGTCACTCCGGGCGACGCGCCGCCTCCACGCGAGGAGCGGTATCGCGAGGATCGCCCCCGCGACGATCGCCGTCGCGACGGGCGCGGCCCGCGACGGGGGCGGGGCGACGATCGCGGGCGCCCGCGGCGCGACGAGCGCCGGCGCCCCCGCGAGGAGATGCGCGAGCCGGAGGAGGAGATCCAGAGGTTGTTCCCTCCCCCGGACGTCACCAACGCCGAGGACCTGCTGCGGACGCTGACGGCGGCCCTGATCGACGGGCTCGACCTCGACCTGCAGGTCGAGAAGATCACGCGCAACGAGATCGGCCAGCGCGTGCACCTGACGGGGTCCGACTGCGACGCGCTGACCGAGAGCGACGCGGAAGGGCTCGAGGCGCTGCAGTACCTGGCCAACCGGCTGCTCCAGAAGGACGGCCGGCTCGAACTGCGCGTCTCGTTCGACGCGGGCGGCTACCGCGAGAAGCTCGAGGCGAAGCTCGTGGACAAGGCGCGGAAGCTGGCCGCCGAGGCCCTCGAAAGCGGCGAGGTGCGCAAGCTGCCGCCCCTCGGACCGTACGAGCGGCGGCTGGTG
>JAJRXN010000090.1 GCA_024276295.1 Acidobacteriota bacterium | reverse complement strand
TGGAGACCGGCTGCTCCGGTGCGGTCACGGGACCGGTGCGGGCATCGTCGACCGTCGTGCCGCCCGACGGCCTCGCCGGGGCGGCGGGGTCGGCCGCCGCGGGCCGGGGCCGGCGGCGGGTCGGCTGCGCGGTACGGATGACGCCGATCGATTCGCGCCAGTGCTTCTTGTCGTCAGGACCGGCCATCGGCATCCTTCCGGCCGGCGCGGCGCGGCGCGGCGGGCGGCGGTTCGATCTTTACCAAGCGGCTGCCCTCGATGCGGTAGAGCCCCTCGATCCAGGTCTCGGGCACCAGCGGGAAGCGGTCGGTCCGCGCGATCAGCAGCGCGAGCCGGGGATCGTCCGCGTCACGGATCACCATCCAGAACCGCTCGCCGGCCACGTCGTAGGCCGAGATCCGCTGGCCCGCGAGATGCTCGATGATCCCCGACGCGCCCGCGAGATAGCCCTCGGAGGACAGGGGGGCGAGGGTCCGCGCGTTCAGTCCGCCGGGCCGGGAGGAACCGGGGGGCGGGGGGGCCCCGCGATCGGCGACGTACGCGTCGATCGCGGCGAAGATCTGCTCGCCGCCCGCGACCAGGGCGTCGAGCCGGCGTTCGGTGGCCACCCGCTGCCAGGCCTGCCAGCCGGACCAGACGAGCAGCGCCAGAGCCAGGCCGGCGAGGACCGGCGTCAGCCAGCGCGCCGCTCCCCGCGTCTCCCGCGCCTCGCCACCGTCCGTCTCGTCCCGCACGCGCACTCCTTCCCGGCCGAGGACCCTCTCCAGCGGAAAGTTCGGGCCGCGGCGAACGCCGGTCAAGTCCGGACTTTCCTCCCCGGGTCCGGCACGGCTGGTACCATCCGCGCCCATGGAAGCCGTCCTGCTCGTGCTGGTCCTCGTCGCCGCCCTGGTCGGTCTGGCCACGGGCCAGGTCGAGACGATGGGAACCGAGACGCTGGAAGCCGCCCGAGGGGCGGTCCGGATCGCGATCGAGCTGATCGGGGTGATGGCCCTGTTCCTCGGGCTGATGGAAGTGCTCCAGCGTGCCGGCCTGCTGGCCAGCCTGTCCCGGCTCCTGCGTCCGGTCTTCCGGCGGCTGTTTCCCGACGTGCCGGACGGGCATCCGGCGATCGCCGCGATGACGCTCAACATCGGCGCCAACATGATCGGGCTGGCCAACGCCGCGACGCCGTTCGGAATCAAGGCGATGGAGGAACTCGACCGGCTCAACGGACGCAAGGGCACGGCGACCGACGCGATGTGCCTGTTCCTGGCGATCAACACGTCCAGCGTGGCGCTCCTGCCGACCGGCACGATCGGCCTGCGCGTCGCGCTCGACTCGGCCGATCCGGTCGGAATCCTGTTCCCGACCTGGATCGCCACGTCGCTCTCGACCCTCGTGGCGGTGACGGCGGCGCTGCTGCTGGCGCGGCTGGGACCGTTCCGCCGCAGCCGCCCCCCGGTCGTGGCCGACGTGGCGCCACGCGAGGAGGACGGCGTCCCGGTCGACGCGGGCGCGGTGCCCCAGGCGCCGCCCTGGAATCCGCGGCGGACGGCCTACGCCGCGCTCGTGCTCGTCGTGCTCGCGGCGCTCTCGGTCCGCTGGGCCGTCGGCGGAGCCGGCGCGGAGGTCGGCGGCAGCGCGCTCTCACGACTGTCCTCGCTGATCCTGCTGGCGGTGATCGTGCTGCCGCTGCTCTACGGATGGGCCCGCGGCGTGCGCGTCTACGAGGCGCTCGTCGAGGGGGCCCGGGAGGGCTTCCAGGTCGCGGTGCGGATCATTCCGTATCTCGTGGCGATCCTGGCCGCGGTGGCGCTGTTCCGCGGGTCCGGTGCGATGGACCTGCTGGCGCGGATCCTCGCGCCGCTCACCGACCTGATCGGCTTTCCGGCCGAGGCGATGCCGATGGCGCTGGTCCGTCCCCTGTCCGGCTCGGGGGCGATGGGCCTGATGGTGGAGACGATGAAGACCCACGGCCCGGACAGCTTCATCGGGTACCTGGTCTCGACGCTGATGGGCAGCACGGAGACGACGTTCTACGTGCTGGCGGTCTACGGCGGCGCGGTCGGCCTGAGGCGGGCGCGCCACGCCGTCCCGGCCTGCCTTGCGGGCGACCTGGCGGGCATCGTCGGCGCGACGATCGCCTGCCGCCTGCTGCTGTCCTGATCCCGGGAGCCCCGCGAGCCGCCCGGCACCATATTGGACCGCGGAGGCGGTGGCACGATGCAGAGAGGATCGATCCGGGCGGCAGCCTGCGGGCTGTCCGTTCTCGCGGGGATGGCGAGCGTCGCCGTCGCCGCTCCCGTCGCCCGCGAGGATCTCTCTGTCCTTTCCGCGCGCGTGCGTCCGTCGGTCGTCGAGGTGCTCGGGACCGTCGACGCCACCGGCGAGACGTCCTACGGCACCGGCTTCGTGCTGCGCGAACGCGGGCTGGTGGTGACCAATGCGCACGTCGTCCGCGGCGTCTCGCAGGTGATGGTCCGGACGATCGACGGGGCGCTGCTCGCCTCCGTCGACGTGCTCGAGGCGGACCCCGATGTCGATGTCGCGGTGCTGCGGGTCACCGGCCTGGCGGCGCCGCCGCTCGAGGCGGCACTGGACGCGCCGGACGTCGGCACGCGGGTGCTCGCGATCGGCCATCCGCGCGGCTACGAGTTCACCGTCTCGGACGGCATCGTCTCGGCACGCCGCTCGCTCGACTCGCATCCCGATCTCGATCTGATCCAGACGACCGCTCCGATCAGCCCGGGCAGCTCCGGCGGTCCACTGCTCGATCTCGCGGGACGGGTGGTCGGCATCTGCTCGATGACGCTGATGGAAGGGCAGAACATCAACTTCGCCGTTCCCGTCCAGCAGGTGCTCCCGGTGGTCGATCGGGCCCTCGGGTTCGAGCGGGCCCTCGAGGCGGACACGCCGTCGAACCTGGCCGATCCGGGGGCGCTCGCCGCATGGATCCGGCGCTACCGCGAGCGCGGGCAGCTCGTGCGGGCCGGCGAGCTGACGCGCCGTGCGCTGGCGCGGCATCCGCGGAACCTGGCGCTGCTGACCGAGGCGGCGGAAGTCGCCTGGGCGCGCGACAGTCTTCCCGAACTCGAGGCGTTCGTGCGCCAGATGGTGCGGATCGATCCCGACTTCGGACCGGCACTCCAGCTCGAGGCGGTCCACCTGGCGGAAACCGGCCGCTGCGAGCAGGCGATCGGGGTCGCGAAGCGTGCGCTGATGGCCGGGCTCGAGGCACCGCGCGCCGCGGCCGCCCATGCGGTGCTCGCCGACTGCCTGGCCCGCGCGGGACGCGCGTAAGAGGCGCTCGCCAATCTCGACCGCGCGCTCGAGGATCCGGGGCTGGCCGGCGTCGCCGACTATCGCGTGCTGCGGGCCTTCCTGCTGGCGTCCCTCGGCCGGGCCGACGCCGCGGATCGCGAGGCGGTCGCCGCGCTCGAGACCTCCGGGTGGGATCCGGTCGTGCGCGCCAGCCTGCGCGAGCGCGGCCTGCCGCGGCTGGTCGAGGTCGTTTCGCATCGTGCGGAAAAGGCGGGAGGCGCGATCGTCGTGCGGGGGGTGGTCCGCAACCGGGGGCCGCTCGAACTGGCCGACGTCGAGGTGCTCGCCGAGGGGCTGGATGCCTCGGGCACGGTGGTCGCGACCGGAACGGCGGTCGTCACGCCGTCGCGGCTGGTCACCGGCCAGTCGGCGGCGTTCCGGATCGTGCTCGGGGGCATCATCGAGGACGTGAACGAAATCGACGTCAGGGTGATCGACTACGAGGAACGATGACCCTGTTGTAGCCTCGGGCGCATGAACGACGCGCCTCCCGGAAGCCGCCCTCCGGCCCCCCCTGGACCGCTCGGTCCGAAACACCCCGTTGTCGAGTGGGTTCGTCGGCAGGTGCTCCCGCTGCTCGTCGAGCGGTTGCATCCGTCTCGGGTGATCGTCTTCGATCCGCCCGACCGTCCCGCCTCGGTGGGCGACCATCCTCCGGGACTGCTGGTCGTCGCCGAGGGCTTTCGCGGGCGTCCCGTGGCGGAGAGGATCGCGCTCGTCCGCGGGCTGCTCGCGGGGGTCTCGCCGGTGCGGCCCTTCTGCCTGACTCCCGAGGAGTATCGCCTCGCGCGGAACGCTCCGGGACCGGTGCTCGGGGCGGTGCGCACCGGCGTCACGGTGCTCTGAACGGGGCGGAGTCAGCCGAGTCCGTCGACCAGCGAGAGTCCCTGCCGGATGCCGGCGCCGGTCAGCACGACGACGACGCCTTCGAGCCTGTCCGTGCCGCGGCGCGCGCACTCCGCGAGCAGCCAGGCGACCGGGAGGGCGGCGGTCGGTTCGACCTTGAATCCGGCGAGCCACAGCAGCCGCAGGGCGCGCTCGACCGCCAGCTCGTCGACGGCGACGACCGAGCCTTCCGAGCGGCGGACGGCCTCGAGCACCTCGGCGCCGCGAGCCGGTCGGGAGATCGCGACCCCTTCGGCCAGCGGAGGCTCGGTCGGGGCGGACACCTCCTCGACCTGCGCCTCGCCGCGCTCGAATGCCCGCGCGATCGGCGCGCAGCGGGCGGTCTGGACGCCGACCAGACGCGGGAGGGGACCGCGGCCGGCGCGGGCGAGAGCCTCGAACCCGCGCGCCATGCCCGCGAGCAGCCCGCCCTGGCCGACCGGGACGACGACCATCCGCGGCATCGCGCCCAGGTGTTCCGCGATGTTGAACGCGGCGGTCGCCGCGCCGAGGGCGTGGAACGTCTGCGTCGCGTGCGCCGCCCAGACCGCGCCCCGCGCCGCCTCCCGTCGCGCCGCCCGCGTCGCCTCGAGGCGGGGGCCGGGCACCTCGACCAGGCTGGCGCCCGCCTCGGCGATCAGCCGCTTCCTGGCGGCCGATGCCGATTCGGGCACGAACGCCTTCAGCGCGATTCCGGCAGCGCGGGCGTAGGTCGCCAGCGAGAGCGCGGCGTTGCCCGAGGAGTCCTCGATCACCGAGCGGATCCGCGCGGCGTGCAGCGCGCTGACCAGCAGCGTCGAGCCTCGGTCCTTCCACGAACCCGTCGGTTCGAGATCGTCGCGCAGGGCGAACACGCCCTCGGGCAGTCCGGAGACCCGCAGCCGTTCGAGAGGAACGAACCCTTCGCCGAGGGTGACGGGGCGCAGCCGGGCGGGCAGCGGAAACGCCGACCGGTAGCGCCAGCCCGACGCCGGTGCCGGCGCGTGGAGCCTGGCGGGAGGGAGGAGCTGCGGCAGCGGTGCCGCCTCGTCGCTCACGGCGCGCCTGCCTCCGCGGCGGCGATCTCCTCGCAGATCGACCGCGCCGCCGCCGCAGGGTCCTCCGCGGCGACCACCGGCCGTCCGACGACGAGCAGGCTGGCTCCGGCCGCGATCGCCTCGCCCGGCGTGGCGATCCGTCGCTGGTCGCCGCGGGCCGCGCCCAGCGGGCGGACGCCCGGCGTGACGATCGTCGGAGCGCCTCCGAGCGCCTCGCGCAGCACGCAGCATTCCAGCGGGCTGCTGACCAGTCCGTCCGCGCCGGCGTCGAGCGCCATGCGCGCGAGTCGCAGCACCTGGTCGGCCGGCCGGCCCTCGAGGCCGATCCGGGCCAGTTCCTCGCGGTCGTGGGAGGTCAGCACGGTCACCGCGAGAATCCTCGGCCGCGGCGAGCCGGCCTGCTCGGCTGCCTGCCGGGCGGCGGCGATCATCGCCGGACCGCCGAGGGCGTGGACCGTC
>JAJRXN010000089.1 GCA_024276295.1 Acidobacteriota bacterium | reverse complement strand
CGATGACGGACCGCGCCGTCTGTAATCTGTCAGTCATGTTCCGATTCCTCCGCCGACAAGCCCGATCCAGGCAGCACCGCCCATCCTGCAGACAACAGTCTGGGCTTGCGAATGTTTTTTTCAACCCTAGACTTTCCGTGAGGAGTCCTTTCCGCCCCTTCGCGCACCGGGCCCGCCCGAGACTTCATCACGCCGGCTCGCCCGAACCGGCCCGACGCCGTGGGAGCGATGTTCACCACTCGCCATCGTATTGTCATCGGAGTTCTCGTCGTGACCGCCGTGGTGTTGCTGACCCTTCGCCTCGGCGCGTTCTCGTCGCAGTCCCGACCGCAGTACGCATCCGCCTGGGAACTGACCATCGCGGTCGACGTCGAGGGACGCGGCGACGCGCTGATGGTCGAGACGGCGCTTCCGCTCTCGGATGCCGGGCAGAAGGTCCTCGAGGAGACCGTCCGGTCCCGCGGTCTCGCGTTCCGGATCGTCGAGGGCAGCCATGGCGAGCGCCGCGGCCGCTGGACCGGTACTCGGGTCGACGGCAGCCGGACGCTGACGTTCACCGCGATCGTGCAGACCTCGCCGCGACGATTCGAACTCCGCGGCCCGATCCCGAAACCGGCCCGCTACCCCGACGCCGTGCAGCGTTTTCTGCTTCCGGAGCCCGAGATCCAGTCCGCGGATCCGGAGATCGTCGAGCTGGCGCGGCGGCTCGTCCCGCCCGACCGGCGCGGCGATGTCGCCGCGATCCTCCACGCGGCCTTCGACTACGCCCACCAGGAGATCGCATCGGCTCCGTTCCGGGGCACGACCGACGCGATGACCTGCCTGCGTCTCGGTGAGGCGTCGTGCGGAGGAAAGACGCGCCTGCTGGTCGCCCTGCTCCGTGCCGCCGACGTGCCGGCGCGGCTCGTCGGCGGGCTGATCCTCAAGAACGGTTCGTGGCGTTCGACCCACCTATGGGCCGAGGCGTGGGTTACCGGAAGATGGTTTCCTCTCTGCCCGCTCAACGGCCATTTCGGCACGATCCCGGAGACGTACGTCGCGCTGTATCGCGGTGACCAGCCGCAGTTCCTGCACACCGCTTCGATCCGGTTCGACCACGAGTTCCGCGCCCACCTCGTCTTCTCGCCGGACGGCCAGGGACCCCTGTTCGCGTCGTCCGGGCTCGGCCTGTGGCGCCTGTTCAAGCGTCACGACCTGCCGATCGAGCTGCTCGAACTGGTGCTCCTGCTCCCGATCGGCGCCCTCGTCGTCGCGGCGGGACGCAACCTCGTCGGTGTGGAGACGTTCGGCACCTTCAGCCCCGCCCTGCTGGCGCTCGCGTTTCTCCAGACGGGCCTGCTCTGGGGCACGGCACTGTTCGCCCTGATGATCGCGACCGGAACGCTGGCCCGGCTGGCGCTCGCGCGTTTTCACCTGCTGCGAGCCCCGCGACTGGCCGTCCTGCTGACGTTCGTCGTCGCGATGCTGCTCGTCGTGACCGTGGTCGGTCTCAAGGCGGGGATCGCGCCCGCGACGCGGGCCGCCGTCTTTCCGCTGGCGATCCTGACCCTGATGATCGAACGTTTCTCGGCCGCGATCGAGGAAGAGGGAACGATGCGCGCCCTCGGCGTCGCGGGCGGAACGCTCGCCGTGGCCGCCGTCGCATTCGGCGCCATGAGCTGGTCGCCGATCCGCATCACGGTGCTCGCCTTCCCCGAGCTGCAGCTCTTCGTCGTCGCGCTGTTCTTCGTCGCCGGCCGCTGGCACGGACTGCGCCTGGTGGAACTGGTGCGCTTCCGCCACATCGCCGACACCGCCGAGAGCGTGTCATGACGGCGCGGTGGCGCAGGTTCCGGTCGGCGATGCGAAACTGCGTCGGCCTCAACAGCCGCAACCTCGAGCTGCTCGAGACGCTCAACCCGCCCGCACTGCGCCGCCTGGCCGATGACAAGCTTGTGGCCAAGCAGCGGCTGGCGGCGGCCGGCGTGCCGATCGCCCGGACGCTCGAAGTCATCGAGCGTCTGGCCGACCTGCCGCGTCTCGCCCGCCTGGTGGAGCGCACGACCGAGGGCTTCGCGCTCAAGCCGGCCTGCTCTTCCGGTGGGCAGGGCATCGTGATCGTCCGGCGCACGGCGGAGGGGGAGATCACCGCCAGCGGTCTCGACGGCGCGCGCGCCGGGGTCGCGGCCGCGCTGGGAGAGCACACGGCGCGTATCCTGGGCGGCGAGTACTCCCCCCAGCGGCTGAGCGACCGCGCGTTCGCGGAGGCGCTCGTGATCCCGGACGAGGCGCTGGCCCGCCTGAGCACCGGCGGCGTTCCGGACATCCGGGTGATCACGCTCGAAGGCCGGCCGGTGATGGCGATGCTCAGGCTCGCGACGCGCCGCTCCGGAGGGCGGGCGAACCTGCACCAGGGGGCGATCGGCGTCGGCATCGATCTCGAAAGCGGTCGCACGACCAGCGCGGTCGACGGCAGGCGCACGATCGACCGGCATCCTGACAGCGGCAGGCCGCTGTGGGGCGTCACGCTTCCGGCGTGGAAGGAGACCCTCGAGGTCGCCGTCAACGCGGCTGCGGCCTTCCCGCTCGGATACCTCGGGGTCGACATCGTGGTCGACCGGGTGCTCGGACCGGTCGTCTTCGAGGTCAACGCACGGCCGGGTCTCGCGATCCAGCTCGCGAACCGCCAGGGCTTGAGAGAACTGCTGGCGGAGGCCGGCTTCCGGAAGGTCGGATCGTGACGGCGAGCCGGACCGACCTCCTGTTCTCCCTTCTCGTGCTGACGATCACGGCGGCAGGCTTCGTCGCGGGCTGGAGTCACGTCCGACCGGGATGGGGCGATGCTCCGATCGTGATCGACGCCCGCACCCTGGAGGCGATGGCCTTGCCCGAGCCCTTCGCTGAAGCGAAGCACGGATCACGCGACGAGGAGTCGATCGAGTTCTCCACGCAGGATGGTCGCCTCGACGAAGCGGCCGGCGGGGACCGGAAGCCGGCGGAAGCCGCGCGCGGGCAACGGATCGAGCGTCTCGAACAGGCGCTGGCCCGGACGCCCGACGATCCCGACCTGCTCGCGCGCCTCGGCTCGCTGTGGCTGGCGGAAGGGCGAGCGGATCGCGCCGTCGGCATGCTGGAAAGGGCCGTCGCACTCGATCCGGAGCGTGCCTCGGCGTTCTACAACCTCGGTCTGGCCAACGCGCGTCTCGGCCGCACGGCGGAGGGGCGGGAAGCGTACGCCCGCGCCCTCGAACTGCGCCCCGGACACGGTCGCACGCTCTACAACCTCGGTGTCCTCGAGCTGCGGGCCGGTCGCCCGGGTGCGGCGGAGCAGCACTTCCGGAGGCTCGTGGAGACCGACCGCAGCGGGCGCCTGACGGCCCGGACCTGGTTCCAGCTCGGCCGTCTGGCGCAGGAACAGGGACGTCTCGGCGAGGCGGTGCGAGCGTACCGCGAGTCGATCGCGCTGCGGCCCGCGTACGCCAGCGCACGCAACAACCTCGCCCTCGCCCTCGAGGACCTCGGCGACCGGAAGGGAGCCATCACCGAACTGCGCAAGGCGCTGAGACTCGAGCCGGATCTCGCCAGCGCCCGGTTCAACCTCGGCCGGCTCCTGCGCGGCGAGGGGCAGACCGGCGAGGCTCTCGATCACTTCCGCATGGCACTCGAGCTCGAACCCGACCTCGTCGGAGCGATCCGCGGCACGGCGGAGATCCTCGAGGAGCGGGACGACTGGGCCGCCGCCGCGCAGGTGCTCGAGCGCGGCGCGCGGCGCAGCGGACGGGTGGACCTGCTGATCGACGCCGGCACCGCGTGGCGCCGGGCCAGGCGGTACGACGAGGCCGAGCGGGCGCTCAGGCTGGCCACCGAGCAGGCACCCGGCAGCGCGGCGGCCTGGAACGGCCTGGGCATCGCGCTGCGGAAGCTGGGGCGTCGCGACGAAGCCCGTCGTGCGTACGAATCGGCCCTCGAACTCTCCCCGGATTCGATCTCCGCGTGGTTCAACCTCGGACTGCTCGAGGAATCGACCGGCCGCGTGGGACGCGCCCTCGAGGCCTTCCGCGAGGTCGTCGTCCGCCGCCCGGGACACGCCAAGGCCAGGCGTCATCTGGTGACCCTGCTGACCGCCGCGAACCGCTGCGACGAGGCGATCCGCGAGGCGGCGCGGCTGCTGTCGCTCGCCGGGAACGACCCCGCGATCCGGGAACTCGCCGCGACCAGCTTCGAGACGTGTGGACGCCCGCGGCTCGCCCTCGAGGCGCGGCGAAGCGGAACGGCTTCCTCGGAGAAGACGGCCGCGGCGACCGGTCCATCCGCCGACGGCGAACTCGAGATCCTGGCCGAGCCGGCCAAGGCTCCCTGATCCTGGATCGTTCGAGATGACCCCGGCTAGTCTGCGGGCGTCTCCGACGACGCGGCGGCCCCTTCCTCGACGGCGGGAAGCCTCTCCCAGGTCGCCGGCCGGTGGCACGCCGCCGCGCAGCGGCCGCCGGTCTCCGTGAACTCGACCTCGATCGGCATCTGCCACGAGCCGAAGGGGGTCTCGCTGCGGATCAGGTGCTGACCGCCACCGTGCGGGTTGTGACAGAACGTGCACGCCCGGCTCTTGTCGCGTGCGACGTGCGCCCGGTGGAGGTTCTGGTCGCCGTTGCGGAAACCGGTCACGCTGGCGTCCTCGCCGAGCATCTCCTCGTCGTGACAGCCGAAGCACAGGTCGTAGGTCCCCTTCCAGCCGTCACCGTAGTGCCCGTCGGGATACCCTTCGACGATCAGACGCCGACGTGACGTCCCGTGGATCGGCGCGTGACATCCCTCGCAACCGACCATGTCGATCGCGTCGTGGGTCACCTCGGAGGTCTCGACCAGCTTGCGGACGTTGGCGACGATCCGTCCTCCCGGCGTGCGGATCGCCCGGCCATGGCACTGCCAGCACAGGTCGGGAGACTCGGCGCGCAGCAGCGAGTCCACCTCGCTCGTGTGCGGCTGATGGCACGACACGCAGCGCCCTTCGGCCACCGGCCCGTGAACGTGCCCGGTGACGTCCCGCGGATCGTCGTGGCAGACGATGCACGCATCGACGATCGGATCGACGAGCTGGTACGTGTGCCCCGGCGGCTTCGCCTCGTGGCAACTGTCGCACGACTCCATCTCGATCGCCCCGTGGACGATCTCCCCTTCGGTGAGATCGACGTGGCACTCGGTACAGGCTCCCTCGCCGGCCGGCGGCAGCCCGTCGTCCTGCGCCTGGGCCACGGCCAGCGCCGCGATGAGCACCGTTCCGGATACGAGCAGCCGTTGCATGGGGTCTCCTCCACCGCGTGACGTCAGTAGGTCTCGGGGTCGTGGTCCTCGCCGTGACAGGTCAGCCAGCACGCTCCGCGGTTGTTGCCGCGGTCCTCGAACCGGAGCTGCCCGCTGCCGCTCGCCGTGACATACCGCAGGTCGAAGCTGATCAGGTGCGAGTTTCCGGTCGGATCGCCGGCCTGCGCCGAGATCCCGTGCGGATCGTGGCAGATCGAGCACGAAGCATCTTCACCCTGGATGTGCTTGCGATGCTCCCTGAAGCCGCTCATCCCTTTCATCAGCAGGTTGCTGCGGGAGTGGCACTCGTAGCACAGCGCGTAGACGTCCGCGCTCTCCGCCTGGAAGTCGAGTTCGTAGCGTCGCCGGAGCAGGTTCGGGTAGATGCTGCCGTGCGGGCCCTGGGAGCCGCCCGCGTCCGCCTGGTCCGAGGCATGGCAGTCGGTGCAGTAGATGAGGCTCGACTCGGTGTAGGGGGGCAGGAGCGACGGGACGTTCGGGTTCTTCCCCGTCGTCACCACCGGATGGAACGAGATCCCGTCGGAGCCGAACTCGAGGCGCGTGTTGATCTCTCCCGCCGAACGCGGGACCGTCTGCGTGGCGCTCGTGCTGTCGCCATGGCACGAGAAGCAGACCTGATACTGGAACTGCACCGGATCGACCGGCTGGCCCGTCTCGTCGATGCCCCGCACGCCGGCCAGCGCTCCGGACGCGTTGGGCGCCGACGCCGGCTCGTGGCGCGCCTGGTGCGGCTCGTGACAGTCGACGCACTCGACGTGCCGCGGGGCCGTCAGCACGTCTTCATCGGGCGTGTGGTCGCCGAAGGACTGCTCGACCGGATGGCGATACGTCTTGTTGAACTCCGTCTCGAGGTCGCTCGACGCGACATGCCCGTTGTGACAGCCGTAGCAGGTCTGCTCTTCCGGACTGCGACGGATCAGCCGCTCGGGCTGGTCCGCGGTGTGCGGCATGTGGCACGACCGGCACGCGTTGTCGGCGACCGTGTTGTCGGGAGAACCGGGCCACGGATCGGGAGGCGTGCCGTCCCACGTGGCCGTCGAGTTGGCGTGGATTCCGATCGACCAGTCCTGCTTGTCGTGGCAGGACATGCACAATGCTCCGCCGGTCGGCTGGAGCAGCAGGAACTTGCCGTAGGTGTCGTCGTGGACGTCGTGGCACGACGTGCACTGCATCTCGCCCTGCTCGTCGAGGGCGACCGGCGGCGAGATCGTCCCCGGTGGCTTGAGTTCAGGATCCTGCTGCGCGAGGGCGTCGTCGTACACGAACGAGACCGGATGATCGTCGGCCAGGTCGGTCGTCAGGCTTCCGGTCGACGTGTCGAGAAACCGCTGTCCCGAGGGAAACTCGATCTCCGCCGGCTCCGAGTGGACCTCGCCGAGGGCGACCGTCCCGTCATGACAGGAAAGACACATCCGCGTCGCCCCGGTCGGCTGGCCGGGCAGGGCATCGAGCGTGCTCGAATCGTAGACGACGTACGTCGCCCGGCTGTCCTCCCTGTTCCACAGCGGTGTTCGGGTCGTCGAACGGTGCGGCGCGTGGCAGAAGATGCAGATCCGCTCCTCCGAGACGGCGCTGACCGGATTGCCGCTGGTCGCTCCCAGGTTGTGCTTCGTGTCGGCGACACCAGCGAGCGCCGGAGCGGTGAGAGAGAGGATCGAGATGATCGACAGGATGTATCTCATGGTGTGGTCGCTCCCGTGGCCAGCAGTTCGAATGCCTGGACGCGGCGGTTGTAGGCGTCGGCGACGAGCACCCGGCCGCCCGCCGCCACGACGTCCGCCGGCATCCAGAACTCTCCTCGCCCGCGCCCCTGGCTACCGACCGCCAGAAGCAGCCGCCCCCGGCGATCGAAGATCTGCACGTTGTCGAACAGCGCATCGGCGACCCAGATGTTCCCCTGCCCGTCGACGGCCACACCCCGCGGCCGGCTGAACGTGCCGGGGCCGTCTCCGGCCACGCCGAACGCCGTGATCGGCCTGCCCTCGGAATCGAGGATCTGCACGCGGAAGTTCATGCTGTCGACGACGATGATCCGCCCGCCGTCGCCGAGGGTCACGGCCACCGGATAGTTGAATTCGCCGGGCGCCGTGCCACGTCTGCCGATCGTGGCCTGGACCGTCCCCTCGAACGACAGCACGACCAGCCGGTGGGCGCTGGAGTCCGCGGCGATCACCCGCCCGCGCTTAGCGTCGACGGCGAGCGAAACCGGCCGCTCGAACGCCTCGGAAGCGCTCTCGCCGACGAGGCGCCGGCGCTGGTCGAAGATCAGCACGCGCCCGAGCATCGAGTCGGCGACCATCAGGCTCCCGTCGGGCAGGAACGCGCAGTCGACCGGCAGGCGCAGGTCGTCCTCGCCGACCCGCTTCGTGCGCCCCTCGGCGTCCTGTCGCCAGACGATCCGCGAAGGGGGATCGGCGACGCACAGACTGCCATCCGCAGCGAGACCGAGACCGTGCGGGCGGATGTAGCCGTCCGAGCGCGCCTCGTATGCGCCCTGCCAGGCGACCCGCGCCGGCGCCGGCGGTTCGGGCCAGACCGGACCGGCGGTCTCCTCGTCCTGCAGGCCCTGCCAGCGGACCGGCGCAAAGCCGCCGCAGGAGACACCCGTCGCCAGGAGAATCGCCATCGCCACGCGGACCCGACCCTGGAGTCTCACCGGAAGTGCCTCCTGACGATCAGACGGATCTCGTCCCGGTCGTCCCGACCACTGAGTTCGATATTCTGATAGCGCCGGATCCAGCGTCCAAGCAACTCGAACTGGCGGAACCGCCACTTGACGACCACCGAGCCCCGGACGTACTCGCCGCGCCGCCCGAGGATCCTGTCGGTCCACACTTCGAGCGTTCCCGTCAGCGACAGGCGTCGCGTCTGGTAGTTCACGTCCGCACCGGCGAGTCGGGAGGTCGACTTGTCGGCGAGATCCGGAAAGGTCGTCCGGTAGGTACGCACCCGCAGGCCGATCCCGAGCCTGCGGCTCGGTCGCAGCGTCATGCTGGCCTGGATGCGGGCGGTGCGGTACGGGAGGATCTGGCTCTGACGATCGTACAGCGTGCCGATGATGCGCCACGTACGGCGATCGACGCCGACGTTGAGCTGCTGGAGCGTCGCCTGGTCGATCCGTCCCAGGCCCTCGCCGCGCCGCAGGTCCTGCGCCTGACGCGTGCGGTGGTACCAGAGCAGCAGGCCATTGGTGCCGCGCCAACCGCCACCGCTGATGTGGGTCACCGTCAGCAGGTCGAGGCTCGGGTCGCTGACGACGCGGTAGCGCACGTCGAGCGTCTGTCCGACCAGGATCGAGCCGCCCGGGAGCACCCGCAGCTCGAGCAGCTCGCCGAACGGCACCAGCTCGTAGTCGATGCCCTCGACGTAGACGATCGAACCGGTGCCGTCCGTCACCTCGACGCTCCCAGGGATGATCCCGGGCACGTCGAGGATCATCGGGGTCACCGCGTCGTAGGTGAACGTGG
>JAJRXN010000573.1 GCA_024276295.1 Acidobacteriota bacterium | reverse complement strand
GGCGAGAATAATCCCGGGGCGGCGCACGCTCACCCCGGGAATCGAGTCCGCGGCCGCTTCCTGCCGCCGGGCCGCCGTTCAGACGTTGGCCAGCGAGTTCCGGAACCGCAGCGAGCCGTCCTCGCCGACCTCGACCTGGATCTCCCCCGCCCCCTCGAGCTTGCCGGCGATGATCTGCTCGGAGATCGCGTCCTCGAAGTGGCGCTGGATCGCGCGGCGCAGCGGGCGCGCACCGAACGAGCGGTCGCCGCAGGTCTCGCGGACCAGCCAGGCGTAGACCTCCTCGCACGGCACGAGCTGGATGCCCTTCTCCGCCAAGTTGTCGTTGAGACGCCTGACCATCAGGCGCGCGATCTCGACCAGTTCGTCGTCGGTCAGCGGGTCGAAGACGATGATCTCGTCGATGCGGTTGATGAACTCCGGCTGCAGGGTGCGCTTGACCTCCTGCATCACGGTCTCGCGCCGGGCCTTGAGGTCCTGGTCCCGCTCGCCGGTGGCAAAGCCGAGCTTGGACTTGTTGACCAGCGCCGCCGAGCCGATGTTGGAGGTCATCACGATGATCGTGTTCTTGAAGTCGACCGTGTCACCGTAGGCATCGGTGACCTGCCCGTCGTCGAGCACCTGCAGCAGGATGTTCAGCACGTCGGGGTGCGCCTTCTCGATTTCGTCGAGCAGGATCACCGAGTACGGCTGCCGCTTGATCTTCTCGGTCAGCAGGCCGCCTTCCTCGTGGCCGACGTAGCCGGGAGGCGAGCCGATCATCTTGGCCACGGCGTGCTTTTCCATGTACTCCGACATGTCGAAGCGCAGCATCGCCCGTTCGTTGTTGAACAGGAACTCGGCGAGCGACTTGGCGAGTTCGGTCTTTCCGACGCCGGTCGGCCCGAGGAACACGAACGATCCGACCGGACGGTGCGAACTCTTGAGCCCGGCCCGCGAACGCCGGATCGCCCGCGCCAGGGCGGAGATCGCCGCCTCCTGGCCGACGACCCGCTCGTGCAGGTGCTCTTCCATCCGCAGCAGGCGCTGCATTTCCTCCTCGGCCACGCGCGTGATCGGGATCCCGGTCCACTTGGCGATCACCTCTTCCACGTCGTGCCGGTCGACGTCGAGCACCGTCGCCGCCTCGCGCTCCGCCTCGCGCCGCAGCTCGTCGGCCCGCTCGCGCAGTTCGACCTCGCGGTCGTGCCAGGTGACCGCCTCGTCGAAGTCCTTGCGGCTCAACGCGGCCTTCATGCCCTCGACCGCTTTCTGGATCTCCTTCTCGACCTCCCGCAGCGCGCGGTACGACGTGCGCTTGCGCAGCTTGACCCAGGCGCCGGCCTCGTCGATGACGTCGATCGCCTTGTCGGGCAGGAAGCGGTCGGTGATGTAGCGGTTCGACTGGAACACGGCGGCCCGGATCGCCTCGTCGTGATAACGCACGCCGTGGAACCGCTCGTAGCGCTCCTTGATTCCGAGCAGCACATCGATCGTCTCGTCCTCGGTCGGCGGGTGGATCT